>CAMLDJ010000068.1 GCA_946478755.1 uncultured Pedobacter sp.
TCAACCATTGTAGGATCGATATTATCGAATTCATCCCTGGTAACCGTAATACCATCAATGACATAAAGCGGCTCACTCGTTACACCCAGCAATTGCGCAGATTCTGACCTGGCAGAATTTCGGATGTTGATCGTAATAGATGATCCTGGTTTACCTGAAACCGCATTCACACCTACGCCAGGGATCCTATTCCTTAAAGCTGCCGCGATGTTCGGAACCGGTAAATCCTGAATATCTTCCGCTTTAATATTGGCAACAGAGCCTAATATCTCTGATTTTTTCTTGGTACCATAACCGACAACGATCACCTCATCGAGGTCTGCGTTATCTGAGGTTAGCGAAACATTTAAGCTGAGCTTGCCATCAAGACTAATGGTTTGTCTTTTGAATCCGATATATGAAAATACCAGTGCATCGGTCGCCGGATCGGCCTGAATGGTATACATACCATCGACGTTTGTGGCTACGTTACTGGGTTGGCCCTTGATGCTTACGTTAACACCAGGCATCGGCCCGCCATCACTACTGTCAGTCACTTTACCTGTGATTTTCTTTACTTGCGCATATGAGGATGCGCAAAAAAGCAAGGATAATACAACTATCCCTTTTAACGTTCGTAAAAGTTTAGAGTTCATACTTAGTTTGTTGGTTTATAATTTGGTTTGTTTGTTATATTAAAGATTCCCACCAGGGTTATCCATTAATTAACTGGTATTGTTTTGGTTTGGTATGCTGAGCGCGTAATGGTTGGTTTAAAGTAGCTGTTTAATCAAATGAATGGGTTTAGGTTCTTACTGTTTTAATTTAAGCATTTTATTATTTGATAGAGAATAAAAAACCGTTACCGAAGGTTACCAATCGGTAACGGAATCTTTTCTAACCAAATAAAGAACGATGAGAGCGCTTATCTAACCAAAGAATTCTTTTTATTTCAAAGGATCAAATGTCCCTGCTCCATTAAGGCTGTTCCAGCCAACGGTTTGTTCCAAATAAGGACTTCCTGTAAGCACACTTTGATGCAATCCAAAAAAGTAGTATTCCGGATACCATTTAAATGTCCATGCCGGGGTAGTTTTCTTTTCCAGATCATCTTTAACTTGTACTTTGAAATAATTGTCATATAAATAATCCAAATATCCATCATAAGTAGTTATACCTGAAGGAAATGACGTGGGATTTCTATTAACCAGTGGTGCACTACCTTCAATTGGCTTTAAAGGATCCGTGCCTCCTACATAGTCCGCACCACTCTGTGTTTTAACCGAAATTACATAACCGGTTCTTCTTGTTCCATTTAGCGGAGTAATTCCAAGTCGCGCTGCATAAGCTGAATTTTCTTCAAAAAGCATCCATCTTCTTAAATCAAAAAACCTTTTTCCTTCATAAGCAAATTCAATTTGTCGTTCCTTCAGAACTGCTCCAAACAATTTATCTGGATTACCCTGTATACTGGCCAAGCCATAATGTCCGTCACCGATTTCAATTCCTGCGCGTTCTCTAATTGATTCTATTCCTGCTGATCCCTCTGGTAACCGGCCTGATCCAATAGCTGCTTCCGCTAAATTAAGAACAACTTCAGCAAAGCGTATTTCCATAAAATCAGTACCGCTTTGGCTAAAACTACTGCCGCCTAAAGTATTACTTGCCGCCGGATTATTGGCTTTACACAAATATATACCGCTTGCATTAGGAGTTGTTTCTGCTGTTCCATTATAAAATGTAGCGCTAGCACTTTTTTTCCATACATAAGTCCATTGCCTATAATCAGTTGCACCAGAATATGGCCATAAAGCTCCATTATAAACAAAGGTTTTATAGAATCTCGGATCCCGGTTCTTATAAAATTTATTAGTATCGTAAGGGTAAATAGACGGATCTGTTGTACTTCCTGGCATTTTACCATCTTTCATAGGAAATGCCTCTACCATTTGCCTTGTTGGGGAAATAGAACCACTACCATTAATCTCTTTTGATCTGGTGGCTTGTTCCCAACCATTGTTCCTTGTGGTAGTGGCACCCATAGCTAAATTATTAAAGCCATATACCATGACTGCCTCAGGATTACCTGCTTCTTTAAACCACATATCCCCCCAGGCTTTCCCATTCGCTACACCTCCAGTTTTGAATAATCCGAAGCCATTTTCTTCCAAAAGTTTTTTAGCCGCTAGGTTAGCTTGATATGCTCGTTCCCATCTTGCTACATCTTCTGATCTGTTAAACAAAGGACTAGCCCAGGTTAACAATACTCGTCCTTTCAAAGCAGCGGCAGCACCACTGGTTATTCTTCCCCAGTCAGCACCTTCATTTGGCCATCTACCCGGCAACAATGAAATTGCCTTGTCCAGATCCGCACAGATTAACTCAATAGATTCTGAAGTTTTACTCCTCGGAACCGCATTTGCTCCACCATCTGCCGCAATTGGATTTTGAGGTACCAGAACCATTGGCACACCTCCATACAACCTCACCAGTTCGAAATACTGCCAGGCCCTCCAAAAATACATTTGCCCTTTTAATAGGTTTCTCGTGTTTTCCGCAATCCCATATTTATCAATCTCGGCAAGAAATACATTTATTTGTTTCATTCTTGTCCAGGTATTATTTCTGATACCGGCGGTCATCTGCTGGCCAAAATACTTATTGGCATGATTGTTTGAATAAGAAATGGAGGCCCAAATTTTATTATAATCCGTTTCTCCGGCCAGTTCTTCTGTAGTTTGAGTAAAGACGTTATTATACGTTCCGGCATCAGTGGCGTTATTAGTCGCAACAAAGCCAGTACCATTGTTTGCCGGTAAGAACAAACCATAAACATAATCAACATAAGCCTGCGCCTCCAAAGGGTCTTTGAAGACCTCTTCGTTAACACCACCAAAATCAGTTTTCTCTTCTAAAAAATCATCTTTACATCCCGCAGCCAAGAAAATTATTGATGCGAGCAGATAGATATATATATTCTTTTTCATTTCTTGATTATTAAAAAACTACAATGTTAAATTTAGTCCAAATGAATACGTCTTAAGATTTGGGTAAGAATTCCACGACGCACTAGGGTCTTTATAGTCATAAGGATTGAACAAATTAAATGGATTCATGCCGGTAAAATAAACCCGGGCATTACTGACACCCAATTTCTGCACAAAGGTTTTCGGCAAGCTATAATTCAGATTGAAACTTGTAACACGCATTCTAAATGAACTTACCCTCCAGAAATTTGAAGTTTTATTATACAAATCTTCCCATTCCGGATTAGGCATGGTTCCCGTTGGATTAATTACAGGATCATAAATATTTCCCCAAATGCTTGGCAAACTTGTGTAAGTTCTCTCGATATCATTGTTCAACTTGTCCCTTTCACCGATTTCAGACCAGCCTCCAAAAGAACCTGATAGCACAGCATCAACTGAAAATCCTTTATATCCAGCTTTTAAGGTAAGACCATATCCATAATGACTATTTTCTCTTTTAGCTAATAAAACTTGATCATTTTCGTCTATAATTCCATCTGGCGCGGCAAATGTACCATCCGCCTGTAATGGACCTCTCACATCTCTATAATACAATTGTCCAGGGTGAAAATTAGCTGCTGTAACATCATGAGCCTGAGTGATGCCATATTGCTGAACATAGGAATTTATGTCTTCCTGAGTTTTAAACATACCGATTAAATCATAACCCCATACTCCATTGTCGCTGGATTTACCCGGCTGATCTTTCCATGGATACATAATTTCGGTATCATTAAAATTCATTTTCTTAATGCGGTCATCGCCCCATGACAACCTTGCGCTTACACCATAATTAAAATCTTTCCCAATTCTGTCGGCCCAGCCTAGTTCCACCTCATATCCAAAATAGTTTGCCTCTCCATAATTTTCTGATGCTACCGATCCGCCCACTGTTACCGGAACAAGTGCAGTCCGCTCGATAAGAATATCCGAGCCCAGATTATAATATCCCTCTATGGTGGTCGACAAACGATTATTTAAGAAACGTGCATCCAGACCAATGTTGTTCTTCAACTCCTGACTCCATGTCGCTTTCCTGTTCGGAGAAGCTTCCATTTTCATACCTGTACTAACCGGAGTATCATTACCATCGCCAAATACTGCGCCTTTACCATCTTGAAACGTATAGCGTTGTCTCCATAACCATGGTTTAATCTGGTCATTGCCCAACAATCCAATAGAATACCTAAGCTTTAAGAAGTCGACTGCTTTAACTTTGAAAAATTCTTCTTCAGAAATTACCCAGCCCAGGGATCCTGAATAAAATTTACCCCAGTAATTCTCTGGTGCAAATTTAGTTGAAGCATCTGTCCTGAATAAAAACTCTGCTAAATATTTTTCACCGTACCTATAATTAAAACGGCCGATATACCCTAAGGTTCCAGATTCATTCCTGGCTGTTTTTCCATTGAAAGCACCAAAAGCAGTATTAAACTGTCCGTTTGTCGAAAGAATAGGGTCATCTCTCCAGGTATCTTGCTGCTCATTATATGCTTCACCCTTTTCTACGGAAAACAGACCGCTTATGCTGTGTTTTCCAAAAGAGCGGTCATAATTTAACAAAAAGTTAGTTTGTGTATTTGAAGAATTAATATTAGAGTAATATAATCGGTTACCATTACTGGCTGTAAAAGGTATGGGATTTGTTGCACCATCGTAAATATGACCATGTTCTCCCAATCTATCCGCAGAATTATAGGTATAAAGAAGATACTTTGTTCCAACCTGAGAGCCGACTGAACTTTGCATATATTTACCATAAGTTGCCCTCGCCTTAAGTCCTTTTACAAAAGGAACATCGTATTCAAGATTCACATTGACGGCCAGGGTTTTACCTTTATTTATGGCAAGGTTATTTAATCTTTGAATTTCACCATAATGGTATCTTGATAAATCATTACCTCCAGGTAATTTTAAAGGCATACCATTTACATATTCGGGAACATACCGTGGCGCAAGCAATAAGTTCTTATAATCATCTTCAGCGCCTTCCCCTGATACCTTATTGAAAGTTTTAGTCAGGTCATCCGTATTACCGGAAACCTGCAAACCAACCTTTAAATCCGACATCACTTTAACATCTGCTCCTGCTCTAAAATTCCATTTATTATAATCAACAGTACCAAGATTACCATCCTGTTTGGAATATGCTGCTCCTGCAAAATAAGTTGCTCGATCTGACCCTCCGCTTAAATTAACTGCGTGTCTCATGTTATAAGAAGAAGACCATGCATCATCTAATCTGTCGTAATCTATTGTTTTAAAATAATCCAATTCATCCTGAGTAAATACCCGGTTTTTATAATTAACTCCTGGCTGCTCATTCGCTCCGTTTGGTCCGTTCATGATGTTAAAATACTGACCAAACTCATAAGCACTCATCATTTTCGTTCTGTAAGCCTCATCGTTAATTGAGTAAGAACCATTGTAGCTGATCCTGGGTGCTCCGGTTTTCCCTTTTTTTGTGGTCACCAAAACTACACCATTTGCACCTCTGACTCCATAAACTGCTGCTGCCGCATCTTTAAGAATAGAGATGCTTTCAACCTCTGAAGGATCTATATTATTGAAAACGGAGGCATCTGGTTGATTATCCCCTGTAACCTGTATGATACCGTCAATGACATATAACGGTTGCGGACTACCTCCATCCTTACCAAAAGATGGTATTGGATTTCTAATCGTTAAAGTAGCTTTAGATCCGGGACGAGAGATTCCTCCGCTAACACCTACTCCTAATAAACGCCCTGCCAGTGCAGCACCGATATTGGTCACTGGAAGGTCTTCAATTTCAGATGCTTTAATTTCTACCACAGATCCGGTTAAATGCGCTTTCTTCTGTGTACCGTAACCAACAACCACCACTTCGTCCAGATTTTTGTTGTCGGCCGCCAACCTAACATCTATATTAGACTGTGTTCCTACAGGTATAGTTTGTCTTGTATAGCCGATATAGGAGAACACCAATGCATCTGTAGCCGAGCTTACCTGGATTGTATATTGTCCTTCAGCATTTGTACTGACATTGCTTGGCTTTCCTTTTATACTTACATTCACTCCCGGAATCGGCTGACCGTCTTGCTGGTCTACAACCTTTCCCGTTACTTTTCTTTCCTGCGCATATAGCCCGGTACAGGTAAGTACCATAAGCAATAGCGCCAATGAAAATTTACTCAATCTTCTTAAATTCATCGTTTAATCTGGTTAGTTTGCTCTATTTTTTTTATTTTCCTTGTGCAGCTGCCTGCCTGCGTTTTTGCCACTCCTGCCCTTCTTTCTTCAGGTCGTAACCCGCAGCTGAAAGGTAATTGTTGATTCTTCCTTTGTATTTTCCAAACCAGGCATGCTTTTTCTCTGATGATTCTGCATCCATTGCATGCTCGCGTGCCTCTGTAAGCCACACAAAGATTTGCTTTTTCTGTTCCTCATTCAGTGTAAGTATCTGTTCCTGATAAGCTTTATAAGTGATCGGCAGTACGCTGTAGGTCATGCCGTTTTTTACCTGATCGACCTGCTCAGAACTTAGTTTGGCCGATAGTTTTGAAAGATATTTTTTATGCAGTTTAGCAAGTTTAGCATCCGTTTTCGCAGCTTCCTTATTTTTCGCGGCTTCGAATGCGGTCTTGTTATCTGCATTGGCTTCTTTAATCGCCTTTAGGTTTTCATCGCGCTCCGCGTAGATGTCATTCAGGTTACTATACTGGTCCCTGATGATATCTCTGACTTTTTCCTGTTGGGCGGCATCATTTATATTCAGCACAGCAGCAATTTTATCAGCCCTTTGTGTGATCACCTTAATATATAATGCCACTTCATTCTCCCGGACCGCATCGCGCTGTGCAAAGACACTGACAACGCCTGAGAGCATTAACGACAGTAATAAGTAAACACGTTTCATATTTATTAATTGCTTAGTATGTAAAAATCGTTTTGAAAAAAAATTGACAGGCAGCTGACACTTCAAATCAGCATACTTACTCGATAAATTCCGGGTCGCCGGAAGCCCGGATACGCTGCTGAAAACAAGAAAAATTTCTTTATTTGCCCGTTGCTTCATTATTTATTAATAAACAAATTCTTTATATAGAAAGAATTTGGTGGTTTATATTTTGGTTATTCCCTAAGTGCTATATACAAAACTCAACAATCCTGTTTATCAATTACTGATGCTTATTAGCAAATTATTATAGGATATTATCACAAAATCACTTAACTTTAGTCGCTTTATATACATTATTTGCAAAACCATCGTTAACAATAATTAAATATAAATATAATATTCAAATATAAAAATAAAATGAAGCCTCATTTTCATAAAATCCCGAGCACCCCGCAAAGTTCATTTAGTATCAGGCATGATATTAAACCAGACTTCGGGAACGTGTGGCATTACCATCCGGAACTGGAACTTCATTACATTATCAAAGGCGAGGGCGTTAGATTTATTGGCGATAACATCAGTAATTTTACACCCGGTGAAATGATTCTGCTGGGTGAAAACCTGCCTCATACCTGGCGGTGCAAGGACGAGTACTTTCAGAATAACCCGGATCTGCATGTGGAGGCCATGGTGATCCAGTTTTTACCAGACTGCCTGGGCAAATATTTGCTGAACCTGCCGGAGGCCTATCTGATCCCCAAGCTTTTTGAGAAGGCTAAAAGCGGAATGGTGATCAGTGGCAAGACCAAAGAGAAACTGGCCGGATTGATGAAATCTTCCATTGAAGCGACTAACCTGGACCGCATCATCATCCTGCTCAGTATTTTAAAGACTTTAGCCGAAACAGATGAATATGCCACCGTAGTGACGGGAAAGAATACATTTTACCAAAGTAATGAGTCAGAAACCCTGCGCATCAATAAGATCTGTACGTATACGATGACCAATTATAAAAATGACATCACATTGGAAGAGATTGCCTCCCTAAGTAACCTGAGCATTACTTCGTTTTGCAGGTACTTCAAACTGATGACAAAGAAAACCTATTATGATTTTCTGATCGAAATACGTGTAAGTCATGCCTGCCGCTTTTTAATTGAGAACAAACTGCCGACAGAAATGATCTGTTTTGACTGCGGCTTTAACAACGTCTCTAATTTTTACAGACATTTTAAAAAGGTGACAGGCATGACCCCGCTTGATTATAAACGGAAATATTTAAATGAATAGCTTAGCGTAGCTGAATATTTAAATCACCTCTCAAATTATTGTAATTGCTATACAAACTTTCTATCTCTTTAACGATCGTATTGCTGAAAACACCAACATCCCTGCGGGTGAACGTAGAGATGCTTAAGCCCCTTTTTTGCAGGAAATACTTGGATACGATTGGATACACGTTATGCATGACATCCATATTATCAATCAGGAACTGCTGTGCCTTTTTCAGCTCCTGTTCCATCTGCTGATTGTTGTAATTATTGCAGAGCCATACGATAAGCTCCGGAAAGTAATTTCCCTGAATACACGACAAACCTGCAGAACCTGCCTTTAAGGAATCTATTGCATGAACCATGTAGGCATCATAAAGCCCGAAGTTTTTATAGTCTTTCGTTACGCTGAGCTTTTCTTTGATCTGTTCCAGATCCAGGCAGGTATCTTTATGATAGATCAGCCTTCCTGTTTCTACAAACTGCTGTAACTGTCCGGCATTTAAAGTCCTTTTATAAGGTACGGGACATTCATAAAACCCAAGCGGGATACCGGGTGTATGGCCAAACAGTTCAAACACACGTTGGTCAAACACTTCATCTGTCTCCTGTTCTTCTGCCAGTAAACTGGCAATCATAATTACCGCTTTTGTCCCCAGGTCATTTACCCTTTTAACAAAGTCAGCTTGTTTTTGAATTGCACCGCCAAAGGTCCCGGTAGCTACCACCGGTACGGCGCCATCTGCAACCGCTATTACATGGCTGATCACCTTCAGCCGTTCCTCATCCGTCAGCTCAAACATTTCGCTCGAAAGGCAATTCGCAAATAATCCCGATGCTCCTGCCTTTAAATATACCTCTGTGAGTTCCGTAAGCGCTTTATAATCTATCTCCCCATTGCCGGAAAAAGGCGTAAGCATGACCGGGATGAACCCTTTTTGTGAGTTTTCCATTTTATATTGTCTAGTAATTTGTTTTAAAGTGTTTATACGACCTGTCTAAGCCTGAAAGGTTAGTCAGCGGTTTTTAATTCTTTGTTCTTCAATTTTGTTAAAAATACCCCTACAAGAAAAATGCTTAGGGTGCCTATCACAATGATCATATTCTTGTGCATCGAATTTCTAAGGAACTCATACTGCGCCGGCAGGTAAGTAGAAAATGTCATCCAGATGATAACGACAATACCGATCATCGTCGCAATCAGCGCTTCGTGGTTTTTTGTCTGCCGGCTGGCAATGCCCAGCAGGAATAATCCTAACATACCTGCGGCAAAAATACCGGACAGTTCCCACCACACATCCAGAATACTTTTTACCCCTATCATCGCAATTCCTGCACCCATTCCCAGCAAACCGAAAACTACAGTAGCCATATGCAGAAGGGACAGGTTCTGTTTATCGGTGATATCAGGCCGGAAATATCTTTTATAGATATCAACCGTAAAAACCGTCGCGGAGGAGTTCATTCCGGAACTAATGGTACTCATTGCCGCCGAAAGGATAGCTGATACAATCAGCCCAACCAGTCCGGCAGGTATTTTCGTGACCATAAAATGTGGCATGATCTTATCCCCGTAATCCGCAGGCTGCAATGATTTTTCCAGGCTTGCAATTTCTGCTGCCGGAGCATTAAGCGGTAAACGCTCTATCGCTACCTGATGTTTAATGCTTTCGATCAATTCCGGATGTACTTCGTAATAGGCATATAAACAGGAACCGATCACAAAGAACATCAGCGATGCCGGTACATATAGCCATACACACAACCAAATGGATTTAGAGGCAGCTTTAGACGATGATGCAGTATGGTAACGCTGTACATAGTTCTGATCCATACCAAAGTTGTTCAGGTTGATAAAAAAGCCATACAGCAGTACCACCCAGAAGGAGGAGCTGATAAAATCAGGAGAAAAACTCCCCAGACTGAATTTATCAGACGATTTACCAATTTCAATTACTTTTGATAGGCCACCCGGCATATTTGTGATGATCAGGTAAAGGATCAGTAAGGCGCCGAAGGTTTTTACTACGGCCTGAACCACTTCAGTCCAGATGACCGCTTCAATTCCACCCAGTACGGTATAAATGATAATACAAACCCCCATAACCAGCATGATCATTTGCATGGAATAACCGGTAAGCGCCTGTAAACTGAGCGCAATCCCAAAAAATATAGAACCCATGCGGGCAAGTTGGGTCAGCAAAAAGCAAATTACGGCATAAGTTCGTGCCCAGGCACCGAAACGGTGTTCCAAATGGGTATAAGCAGATATTTCGCCTGTATTGCGATAAAAAGGTACAAAATATTTTGAGGCCACCCATGCGGCAAGCGGCATAGAAATACTGAATACAAAGGCATTCCAGTTTCCACCGAAAGCCTTCCCTGGCACGCCTAAAAAGGTATTACTGCTTAAAAAAGTAGCATAAATGGATAAGCCGATCGCCCATCCTGGTATGAGTCCGGATGCCTTGGTAAACTGATCTGAATTTTTATTGTTACGGGAAAAATAAATCCCCACCAATATCATTCCGATAAGGTAAATCACAATTATAGCGAGATCAAAAATGGGAAGACCCTTCATTTGGCGGTTGGTTGACTTATAAATTGGTTTAAACAAATATCCTGTTGCAGGAATCTATATTAATATAACATTTTCGCTATGTATTGTAATATCTTATCTAATTTTAAACATCTTTCATTGAAAAAATTGAATTATTGTACATCCAAACCATCAATGCTCAATCCCGCCGCATCCTCGGCAATCAGCCGTACTCTATAGGTGCCGGCATTAATCATGGTACCGGTATTGGTATTGAAATAATTCCATTTGCCTTTTTTAGTTGCCGCAAATAGGATTGGTTCCGCAGTTTTTAACACCGTACCATCCAGGGTTAAAATTTCAAGCTTACCTTTCAGGTTATGATCAAAAGGATTGTGGTATTTAACCGTAAGGGAATAGGTATCAGCAACACCAACAGTCATCCGCCATTCCAGCACATCGCCGGATGGCTTTTTAAAGGTGACCCGCTCCTTGCCCATCAGCATCTCCTTTACCAGCCCGGCACCAATTAAACCGGCATTCGTAGCTTTGTAAGTGCTCAGGCTTTTCAGATCATAGGCAGGCTGCATATTGGTTTTAGGCAATACGGCTATGGTATACATTGCTGCGTTTAAAGCATTGGGGCCCGGTGTAATGGTTGCCTCTTTTATAAAGCCTTTCTTGTAAACGTTAAAGGTTTGTTCTTTACTGTTTGTAATTGTGGTTTTGGTGTCCTCAAAGTCAGAAAGCCAGCCTAACTTACGCTTCGCATTGGCATCAACAGCTACATATACATCGGCATCAGCAGTTACTTTAAACTGTTCCGCTGCAGTCGACCTGTTTACCGTTTGTATCCATTCTGCCCCATACAACGCAGAAGGCAAGGCAGTAAAAGAGATCTTTTCATCAGCATATTGCTGATCACCGATATCCATCCAGGTTAGCGGTTTCGCCTCCGTTTTTCCGTGGCTGATGATACCCTGACTTTCCATGGCAGGTCGTATATTTTTATCGATTGAAGCAATGGCAATAGCAGAAATAACTGCCTGACCTGATTTTACCTGGGGGAAGGAGACGGTCAGCATACCGCCTTTAACCTGTGCCTTTACAGTCTTCTTAAGTGCAGCA
Source organism: uncultured Pedobacter sp. (assembly GCA_946478755.1). The sequence goes on from CAMLDJ010000068.1 coordinate 11,827, forward strand.
TCATGTCCGGCTGATGCCCAGATGTCCAGATCTTTAAACAAGGTCCTGCCGTTTATGGCCACATCAAACAAACGCATTCCTGAGGCATCCATTCCTCCTCCTGTACCCAGCCATGGTTCTATAAAATACAATTCTACCAGGTATTCCCCATCTGGAACAGGAAAATGGAAACTTAGCTGATCCCGCCCATACCGGAAGGTCTGGAACAGTTTTTCATCTTGTGTGCCCTTTACCGGATCGAACGTACGACGCTGACTGGCAAAAAAAGCCGGCATGCCAGGAAAGCTATGTGTCCAGGACTGTGAACCAAAGCTTTCGGGAGTTAAAGCCCTGTCAGCCAGCCATACCTGCCCGTTCCTGTCTTTATATTCCGGCCCGCCACAGTTCAGCCTGTACAGGTAGTGATAGTTCTTCTCTGCAGCTGTCATATTTTCAGCGCCTCTGGCAAATTCACCAAAATGAGGTGCCCGAGGTAAGTTATTTAACACAATATAATCTTTAGCCACGGCTTTTCCGTTCACATAGCCGACGGCATATAACACATTGTACCGAATATCCGCTCCATCCCATTGAAAATGTGTTCCGATCGCGCCACGTTTCCTTCTTCCCAATGGGGCAGCATTCACATCATTGAAAAGCTCGACCTCATCACAATTTGAGTATACGGTGATGCTATCCTTTTTACCCGGTTTCAACCACCTTTCCGGCCAGGTATGCGAAACAATGTATACCATTGGTTCCGTCTCTTGGGGTGCATAATTGGCCCGGAACATGTAGAACACATCTAAGGGTTCCTCCCATGGCGTAAACATACCTTTATAGTTGATGGGGCCAACGCGGTCCAGCTCTCTTAAGCCTTCTCCTCCCTGTACCCTGCCCGGGTTATCGTGCGAGCTGTACAGCCAGAAATAATGTCCTGCGGCCTTATCCTTCACAGATTCGGCCAGCCTAACCTTGGTTTCCATCAGCTGGGTCATGTTGTTTTCGCTATATGGCCCTTTTTGCAGAAACGGACCTTCAGTGTGCAGGTCGAGGGTACGCCATGCACCATATTCGCCAATAAGCACCTGGCGTTGAATATCGTCAGCGTAGGTTAAAGGGTCACCACCATAAGTCCCGGTCCAGTTTTGAGGCACATCCCAGTCGGTTCCTTTACCACCATTACAGGTGGTTACCTTCCGCTGTGCTGATGCCGTGGGGTCCAGTTTACGGATCAATGCTGTGCATTCCTTTGCAAAATCTTCAGGCAAAGTGCTTTCATTCTCCAGTCCCCACAATACCACCGAAGGACTGTTCCTTCTTTCCCTTACCCAGTCTTTAAGCAGCGCTTTAAAGTTAGCCCTGAATTCGGGTGTATCATACCAGATATGCGCTGCCATTTGCGTCCATGACAAAATTCCGAGCTTGTCCCAGTATTCCTGGTAACGCAGGTTGTGCGGCTGGTGCGCATCACGAAAAGCGTTAAAACCCGCAGCTTTGATCTGCATCACACGTGAGCGGATCTGTTCGGCGCTAAAAGCATGGCTCTGTCCGATCAAATGCTCATATTCTGCCACGCCATTGATAAAAACGGGCTTTCCGTTCAGTAAAAACCGCTTGCTGTCGGCCGCGTTTTCTCCTATCGGCCAGCTGATCCAGCGAATACCATATGGCGTCTTCAATTCATCAATTACCCTTGATCCTTCTATAACGCTCGTTTTTAAAGTGTATAAATATGGGTGTTCCAGAGACCATAGCTTTACATTTTTCAATTGACCGGTTTGCTGCGCCAATGTCAGCACCTTTCCAGGCAATAGCTGCTCTGTACGTTTAAGCTCGGATATTTTCTTACCTGTACGGTCAAACAGCTGATGGAGTACAGTGATCGTGCGAACGCTGCGACTGTAATTTTTAAGCTCGGTTTCCATATTCAGCACAGCTGATTTTTCGGAAACCTTATCGTTGTTCCATACGTGTACACCGAAAGGCTCAATCCTGACGTCATTGGTCACAAGAAGCTGTACCGGCCGAAATATTCCCATGGGTTGCGAACCTTCAGAGAAACCCCGTTCTGTTGAACAGCCACCGTCAACCCAGGGGAGATCCTTGATATTCGCCGGATGATCGGCGCGGACCGCCAGCAGATTGGGCTGGTTATTTAATTTGACAACGGCGGTGATATCCAGGGTAAAGGTGGTACGGCCACCGGCATGATAACCTACCTTTTTGCCGTTCAACCAAACGGTAGCATAAGAGCCTACGCCTTCAAAATAAAGAAAGAACCGCTTCCCCGCCTGTTTCTCGTTTGTGGTAAAGGTTTTCCGGTACCAGGCATAGCCATGTCTGTTGCCATGCAGCATCCTCCGGCAACCTTCATACTGGTCCCAGTTGTGGGGTACATTAACTTTGGTCCAGCCTTTATCGTTAAAGCTACTTTGTTCAAAGCCATTGTAAGCATTGATATTTATATCATCAGCAATACTTTGCCATCCCTCATTCAGTGTAGTGCTTTTGCGTACCGGGGTTTGTGTAAACCCTGTGCTCGTTAAAAAAAGGCCTATCAGAAAAGCAACGACTTTCCTTTTATTCATCATCTCTCCAAATCTCCATTCAATTTATATGTTGCCCCCTTCTCGGTGGCGATGCTGGTAATTTTATTTCCATAGCGCAGCAAACAAATGCCACCTGCTTTGGAATAGACATTCAATGAAGTCAGCACTCCACCGCTCCATTTAAAACTTAACTCAAAGCCACCGCGTGCGCAAATCCCCTTCACTTCACCCTCCGGTAAATCGGCTGGTAAAGCGGGCAATATCTCGACAAACTGGCTGTGGCTTTGCAAGAGCATTTCCCCAATACCTGCTGCACCACCAAAATTGCCATCAATCTGAAAGGGCGGATGTGCATCAAACAGGTTTACATAAGCACCACCGCCTTTTGCTGCCGGACTGATCAGCATTTTTACCATTTTCATAGCGTGATCACCGTCCTTAAATCTTGCCCAGAAATTGATCTTCCAGGCCAGGCTCCAGCCAGTGCCTTCATCGCCCCGGTAAATCAGCGACTGGCGTGCCGCTTTCATCATGTCCGGTGTATCCCAGGTAATGTCATTGCCCGGATGTACCCCCCACAAGTGGGATACGTGCCTGTGTTTATTGGTGGTATCATCCTTATCTGCCAGCCATTCCTGCAATTGCCCATATTTACCGATCTGGTTGGGTGCAAGCAGCTTAAGCTTCTCTTCTAATGTTTTCCTGAATGCTGCATCGGTACCCAATACTGCTGTGGCTGCAATGCAATTTTTAAACAGCGTGCGGATGATCTGATGATCCATTGCTGGTCCTGCTACCAGTCCGCCGTTTTCCGGAGAGTTCGAAGGTGTACTGATCAGCCAGCCTGTTTTCGGATCTTTTATCAGAAAATCTACAAAAAAAACAGCTGCCTGTTTCATTAAAGGGTAGGCTTCTTCCTTAAGGAACGACTTGTTTTGTGTAAACAAGTAATGATCCCATAAGTGCTGACTTAACCAACCGGCACCCGACACCCATATACCATGATTAGAGGCGTTTATTGGCGCTGTTCCGTTCCACAAATCTGTATTGTGGTGCAGTACCCATCCGTTGGCATTATAGTGTACTTTTGCCGTCACCGCTCCATTCCTTGCCAGTGCATGTATCTTCTTAAATAGCGGCTCGTTCATCGCAGGCAGATTCAGGATCCCCGTTGGCCAGTAATTCATTTCCAGGTTAATATTGGTGGTATATTTACTGCCCCATGGCGGGGTAAGCAAGTCGTTCCATATCCCCTGAAGGTTAGCGGGCTGCGTTCCTGGCCTGGAACTTGAAATGAGTAAATATCGTCCGTACTGCATAAACAAGGCAGCAAAAGAAGGATCTTTTGAACCGGCAAACCGTTCTATACGTTCATCTGTTGGCAGATTTTCATTTTCTCCTTTCCCAAAATTAACGGAAAAGGTGTTATAGTACTTCTGGTATTCTTTGATGTGGGCTGTTTTAACCTGTGCATAAGTTTTCTGCCGCAGGCCGGCAATGGCGTTGACACAGGCCGTAGCCGGATTCCCGCTTACATTTTTATCGTTGATAAAATTGGTACCCGCAGTTAGATATAAGGTAACATCATCCGCATTGCTGATACTGATCTTGCCCGGGCTGACCAGTATTTTACCTTTTGTGACCACTGCTTTAAGCTGGCTTTCGCCTTTTAAAACCCCTCCCCTTACCTTTAAAGTAAGTGACAGGGTATTTCCATCCAGCTTTTTGACAGCACTATATTTATGCGGACTGGACAACAGGGCGTCCAGGCTAATTCGACCTTTTTTATCTGCTGTTAAGCGGATGACAATGGCCTGGTTGGGCTGACTGGCGAAATATTCCCTCAGGTAGTTTACTCCGTTTAAAGTATAGGACGTGCTGGCCACAGCAGTACTCAAATCCAGCTTCCGTTTATAATTGGTTACTTGAGAGGCCTGGTTCTTAAAGCTAAGATACAAATCGCCAAAGGGTTGATAACTGGCCTGAAATTGAGCAACCTCCGGGGGCTCATCATCCTGGATCTTATACTTCCAGGCTTTAACCAGTGACACGCCGCTTCCTGGCTGTTCACCTTCAGGGTAAACCGAAATCGCACGGCTGGTATCTTTATATCCCGCAATCCCCCCTTTATCAAAATAGTTCAGTACCTGTACGGCAATCGTGTTTTTTCCCTTTTTAAGCAATTTGGCGGGAATGGCATATTTTCTGGCTGAAGTGCCATCGGTATTGCCGACAAGCGTTCCGTTCACATAAGTAAAATCCTGATCCCGGATGCGGTTCAGGTCGAGCACCAGGTTTTTACCCAGCCAGTTTTCCGGTACTTCAAAGGTGGTCCGCAGCCATACTGCACCATCAAAACCCTCAAGCCCTACTCTTTCCCAGCCCTCATAACTCGGAACCGAAATTGTTTTCCATTGCTCATCATCATAGTTTTCCTTTGACGGATCACCCTGCATGCCCTTAAGGGATTTCATATCTGCAACCCATTTGCCCCTGTCGCCCGCCAGGCTTTTCGAACCCATGAATTTTTCCTCTGCCAGCTTTTCTGCCGCTGCCTGTTTTCCTTCAAAGAGCAGTTTTCTAATCTCAGCCAGATAGCCTGCAGCACCTTTATGGTTATAATCCCGGGGGCCACCTGTCCATAAGGTCTCTTCATTAAACTGAATGCGGTCCTTTTTGATCCCGGCAAACACCATTGCCCCAATACGGCCATTGCCAATTGGTAATGCATCTGTCCAGTTCACTGCAGGCTGCTTATACCATAACTGATACGCAGGTTCCTGGGCTGCAGCGTTTGTGACGATCAGAAAACTGATCAATATCGCAGATCTCCAGGCTAAAGAACTTATGAAATTCATCTCTTTATAATGTTGATACAAATTAAATTAATAACAGGGCATCCTTAAATTACTTAACAGGATCTCCCGAAATAACCCGCACTACCTCTGTAACTTCGTTCCCTGTTACCACCGGAGTTTTAGCATGCTTAAAGTTATTATTTCCGAGGGTAATATCTTTAGTTTTTTCTCCACTTAATTTCAGGTACACAGGAGTGCCTGGTGCTGGAAAAGCATTATAAATAAATGCATTATTTACATCTTTAAGCTCAATTATCGCCGCGTTCTCATGAGGCGTATAGCTTTTCAATGCGTTTACAGTTAAACCATTAACGTTGTCAGCTTTAACAGCCGGACCTATTTCTGTATTTACCTGCACATTGTGAAATTCTATGCGGCTCGAATTATGGATGCTGAAACCTGTTTTTGCTTCCATATTGATGTCATTAAACGTGATGTTATCAATAGGCATCTCCTCCAGTCCGTTTAAATAAGCAGCCTGGTTCACCTGTCCGGTGATATTGCTGAAATGGATGTTTCTGAAACGTGGTGTACGCTCAGACACTGGTTCAACAGTAGTTTTGGCATATTGAAGGTCGAGCACAATGGCCTGTTCCTGTATATTTTTCATAATGATGTTGTCCACTCTGATTTCTTCTACTATTCCACCCCTGCCACGTGCAGATTTAATGCGGATTCCACGGTCTGTGCCATCGAACACGCAATTAGAGATGGTGATCTTGCGTACATCACCCGACATTTCGCTCCCGATCACTACGCCACCATGACCAGAAAGCATGGTGCAATTGGTAATCGTATAGTTCTCTGCCGGAACCGCCATCTTTCTACCCGGAGCATCTTTTCCCGATTTAATGGTGATGCAATCGTCACCTACACTGATGTGGCAGTTTGAGATGTGCACATTGTTACAGGATTCAGGATTAATCCCGTCTGTATTTGGCGAGTGTGGATTGTTGATGGTAACCGCATGTACCGTGACATTCTCGCAAAACTCCGGATTTATTGTCCAGAATGGGGAATTACGGATGGTAATCCCTTCAATCAACACATTTTTACAATACATAGGCTGTATAAACGGCGGGCGCAGGAAACCGCGCTTCATCTGCTTTGGCTCATCAGGCAAAAGAATGTCCTTATTTAGTTCATCAAACGTATACTGCCATTTGGAACGGGGTTGACCTTCTTTGTATCCTTCAACAAAATCCCACCATTTTTTACCATGTCCATCTATGATCCCCCGGCCTTTAATGGCAATATTTTCTGCTTTGTAGGCATAAAACAGTGGAGAAAAACTGGTAACATCCACGCCCTCATACCGGCTCTTAACCATTGGCAGGTAGTCGTCAAAATTATCACTGAAATGAAGTTCTGCACCGGCGTCAATAAAAATGGTGATGTTACTCTTTAAATGTATGGATCCAGTCAGGTATTTTCCGGCAGGGAAGTACACCGTACCGCCACCAGCTTTGGCAGCCGCATCTATAGCTTTTTTTATGGCTTGGGTAGCCAGTTTACTGCTGTCATTTTTTGCACCGTATTTTAAGACGTTGTAGTACGATTGTGCATTGGTGTTGAACACCGCAGTGCAACAGCACAATAGGATTACACTAAAAAATCTGGCAATAAGGTATGGGCTGTTAAGCTTCATTTAGACTATATTAAATTAGTAATTACTTCAGTTGAATGATGGCTGGCTTTAAATTTGCAGCCTGATAGATCTGTTTTCCATTGGCATACACCTGCAGGCCTTTGCCTTTGTTGTATTTGCGGCCGGTCTTGTCCCAGACCACTTTAAGGGTTTTTCCATGGTAGGTGATGTTATCCAATGAAAACCAATCCCAGGCCCCTTCAGGAATAAGCGGATAAAAACCTACGGCCTGGTCTGCGCGTGGTTTAATGCCGATCAGGTCATTAATGATCAGGTCGCAGAAAGTGGAGTGGTTATAAAAACTGCTTCTTGGGTTATCACCTTTCAGCCATTCTCCGTTTTTCTCATCCTGGTATTCACCAAGATAAGGCTTACCATTCTTTTGATGCGACACAGCATATTTATGGAGTTCATTATAAAACACCTTAGGGGTCATCTTCCCATGATGTTTATAGCTGGTGAGTAAATTTGACAATCCTTTTAAAGTCTGCGAGCTGGCAAAAGGCCATAAAGCCCCATCCCATTCACAGCTATGCCCGGAACCACGGGTCCTGAACGTCGGCTCTCTTCTTTCCGCTGTGGTTAATCCCCATGGCGCGTTAAAGCCGGCAGTATCCAGTAGCTGGTCCCATGCCTTTGCGTATATGGGCTGATCAGCAGGAAGATTAAAATCCCAGGGAATAAAACCAATCGCCTCACGGGCATTTACCAATACGCCTTTCGGGGTACGTGTTTTAAAGAAGTCGCCTTTGCTATCCCATAAACTGTCCTGTACCAGCTTTTTAAGCTGTGCCGCCTTGCCGTTATATTTTTGCACAAGTTCTTTATTCCCTGCAATACCTGCAATACTGGCCAATGCTCTGGCATTGCCGTACATGTAACTGTTGATGCTAGGTCTCCTGTTTTGATCTTTTCTTGATCCGCTTACCGACTCTTCCATCCCGTCCTTTACATCAAACTGCCAGAACAGGCCGCTATTTAGTTGTCTTTGTGTTTCCCATTTGGCATAATCTGCATCCAACGCTGGTAAAATGCGTTTTAAATGTGCTGCATCCGGAGTTACCAGATAGTTCTGATAAACGGCGTCATCTATCCAGCTGCTAAACTGGTGAAACCGCTGCTTGCTTTGTCCAACATCGGCATGGTACAGCCAGAAATCAATATATTCCTTTAAGTAATCCGTATTCTTCAGCCAGCGGCCTTCATAGATATGATGCCCCAAAGCACAGCTGATGGAATTGTATTTGCCGGCATGTTTAACCGGTTCAATAAACTCTGTAAAAATAAAGCCTTCCGGTGTTTTCACCAGATGCTTGCGGAAGGACCACCAACGGTAATAATAGTTTCTTTCCAGTACCTCGTCCGGACATTCCAGTAAGGGAACATTTTGTGCCAGCCAGTCGAACGACTGCGCATTAGGAACGAAGTTCTTTACCGCTTCGGTATCGATGGAATTGAAATATTCCACATATTTTTTAAGCTTTGCCGTCGCCCGGCCCTGCTGTGCATAAAGTCCTGTTCCTGCACAGAGGAGCAAGGTCATCATTATCAGTTTTTTTAAATTCATCTGTTTCTTTTGTGTTTTTATTTATCAGATGGAACCTTTAATACGTCATCGTTATTCAAACAACCAGTCGATATCTTTTCCTTTTCCATCCAGCCCTGCGTTATAGATTCGCATGTTCTGCCCTTCACTGATAAAACCAAGGATCATACAGGCGCCTTTGCCTAAAGTTAAGGTATTTGTCCCGGCTTCAAAGGAATAGGCATGTATGTTAACCGGTGGATATCCTTCTAAAACCAAGGCGTTGGAAATTTTTATTTCCGACTGCCCATAGTTATTTGCGCTGGCATCAGTTTCCAGTTCCGGGGCGGACAGATAGGACGGGCCTTTTTTATTGAAAAACCCCACCAGTACTTTTACCGGAGCATTGCTGCTGAACTTTATTGTGGTACCGGATTTTATCTGCTCTGCTTTAGTCAGTTTTATACCTTTAAGGCCCAGGAGCTGTTCTGTAACGTCTTTTATCCTGATTGCGGAATCTGTGTATACCACTGCATCTTTCTGAATGATATAGCTTTCATGGCCGGACAGCAGCTTTACCGCGGCATTTTTAAAGGGTTTAAGTACAGTGGCTTTACCAGAACCCACAGCTTTCAAAGAATCGATGCTATGTCTGAAGTGGTTGAGTTCCTTGGTAAATACCGGCAGCATCTCTTTCCAGTGGATAAAGGTTTTGTCGACACCCCGCATTGGTATTTTACGCTGCTTGGTCTGCATACTATTGGCATACAGATAGTTATTCTCTGTTAATTTAACCAGCTCAGCATAGTAATCAACGCTTTTTTGAAGAAGGGGCAAGGCCTTTTCCAGGTCGGCCACCTCATTCGAATACTTATAGCGCAGCACCCACAGTGCAGATTTCACTTTTTCCGCATAAAAATTGGCCATGGCATTATAGCAATGCATATCGTTTTTCAACCTGTTAAATTCTGCCGTATCCCTGGTTACAGCTGGCGCGGCTTGATTAATGGAGATCAGTGCCTTTTTTCCGTGTTCGATCACTTCTTTAGCGATCTGAACAGGTGTTTCACCGATATGCCCCTGTTTTTTCCATTCCTTTTCAGCATACTCGATGATCATTTCACCTT
>CAMLDJ010000069.1 GCA_946478755.1 uncultured Pedobacter sp.
ATAGGTTATTGTTTTTGTTGCCGGGTCATAAATAACCTGACCTGTCCCTGTTCCGGTGCTGTTATTAGCGGGAACTTCCTGGCCACCAGAAAACATAATTGTGGCTTTCTTTTTTAAATCCTCAGGATTTTTGTCTTTGTTCTTTTTGCACGCAGAAAAGGTAAAAAGCAAAATCGCAATGATTGCAATGGCTTTAAACATCTGGTTAAATGATTTTTTTTTCATAATAGATAAGATTTATACATCTATTATTACGTCAAAAGTCGATAAAAGGTTGCCTGGGTGAAGAAATGTTATAAATTATCATCAGTTTGCTTTCCATAATGTTGATGAAGATGATCCTCATATGTTTCCTGAATGGGTTTTGAGGGATCATACTCGGGGCTATTCTTAACGGCTGCAACCGGAACATCTACATAAACCAACGAAGTTGCCCATTTGACATCTTGTATCCAGTCAGGGGACATCAGGACTTTCTTTCCCGGAAACCAATTACCGGTATCAACAATGAGGTAGCGGATTTTCCATGTGTCGTCAAGAATAAAATCTTCCACATCACCTATCTCCCCATCAATCGCATGTATCTTGTACCCAATTACCTCACTCGTACCGCGCAGGTGTGGATCTGCTGAATGGCCTTTATTTTGCCGGGCTGCGATATTTTCTTCAAACGGAACCCGCGTTTCAGCCATTCCCAACATTCCCATACCACCATAAAATCCTGCTCCGACTGGATCACCATAAGGCCATTCATAATGATTATGTAGGGCCAGCTCCTCTTGGCGGGATACTGGTTTCTCCGTATCTATATCCGGACTGTTTTTAATTTGATCTTTCGTCAGATTAACTGGAAAAGTTTCATTTTCCCAATCTGGCTGCTTCAAAGCTGCAGGAGAAATAAGCACTTTTCGTCCTAAAAGCCAACCTCCTGTCTTTACTATCAAGTAACGTATGGTCCAGGTTTTATCATCAAAATAAAACTCATCTACCTTTCCAATTTCTCCATCGGTAGCACCCATTGTGAATCCGATCAGACTTTTTACGTTGCGTTGCATGATTTCCTTATTTAAATGTTATCAGTTAGGAACACTTATGAAAGCGTGCTTCATTAGTCAACTTTTAACAGCCGGTAATTTAATTGGCCCTCATACTGCGAAATTCAATTCAAGCTGCGGCAATTTCTTTCGTGGATTTAGTTTGATGGTTCTATAAAGTTTCATATCTACCTTATCCGCGATTTTATAATCCCTTATCAGCGCATTCAGTTCAGAAATAGAATATGCCCTGCAGAGTTTGATTTGCCCCTGGCAATTCGTAATGGAGATCACAGCATAATTGCCTGTAAGCACATAAGTATTAACTAGGACAGTTACGTGTTCGTATTTGAAAGTATACAGGTTATCCCTACATGCAATCAAGGCATATCCACTATCTATTAGTGCTCCCATTAATGCTCTCATAAATCTTAATTAAAGATTATTCTTCCCCATCCCTATTGTTATACTAAAAACAATGCTATTTCTAAAATGTTTGAATAACACGCTAGTTTTATGTCTAAAAATCGTTTCCATATTACTTGGCTGGATGAAGAACAATGTGCTTGTGAAGCTGGTGCGGATAAATCTGCTAGATATCTTCCTTAAACAACAGTAAGGGCAGATGTGTGTGATACGCTATTTTTTCAGTCATACTCCGATGAAAAATATTTTCAAAAAAACTGTATTCTTTTGGAACGGCAATTACAAGTTCTGCCCCTTGTTGGTCAGCAAACTGCATAATTCCGGTCAATGTATCTTCATGTTCTAAATAGTGATATTCGGGTTGTTCGTCATCCCAAAGCTGATGCAGGTCAGCCAGTTCATTAATGGTGCCGGGCTCAAAATGTGCCTTATCGTGATTGATATTTAAAATCAGCAATTTTGCGCCTAGGGCATGCATAAAAGCTTTTATGGCGAGGACTGGCGTTGACATAGAAACGCGCTTTAGATCACAGGCAAAAACAACCGTTTTTATGGGCTGAAAAGCAGCTACTGGTGGCACAATCAGTAAGGGAGCCAGGCTTTCTTTAGCGAGTCTGACCGTGTTACTGCCTACCAGTATTTTTTCCAGATCACTTTTACCCGTAATGCCAGCTATAATCAATCCGATATGCTGCTGCTGGCTAAGCATATTTACAGCGGAAACCAGTGTTCTTTCATCCGTGCGGATTTCTATACTAGTGTGTTCGGCAACCCAATCTTCCAAGTCGTTTTTCAGGTCCATGATCTTTTCCAGAATCATTTCCGGAGATTCAGTAAATCCGGGGCCAAGAGGGGCAAATGCTGCGGGTGGCACCCAGGTTGTGTCGTAAGAATGGTACAATATTAACTTACTCGTATTAAGCTGATCCGTTAATGCTGCGGCATATCTGGCTGCGTTTAATGCTGCATCAGAAAAGTCTGTGAGCACCAACATGGTTTTCACTCCATATTTTTTGTTTAGTTCTGCTTCTATTGCGTTTTCCAATTCTTCGTAGTCTCTTTCCGAAAAATGGCGGATGCCACGCTGTACAATCGTCCACTCGCCCTTTACTGAACGTGCCAGTAAAATGGGCTCCGACTCATCAGTAACCATTTCTGCTTTGAATTTCCGGTGATGGTCATAACCGGTAACTATAGTGTTCAGGTCCAGGCTCCCTGCCCTGAATTTTACGGCAAATGTTTCCATGATATTTCTCCTTGACATTTCTTAGGAAAACTCCTGGAGCTTAACCAGATATCTTTAATAACAATCTGGCCCTAAATTAGTTCAAAAATTCTTACTGTTTGAGCGAAAAACCAGGAGCGGAAGTTGGTTAGACTGAGAAACCAATTCCTAGCTAATGGTTGACAAATACTCCATTTCAACCTAAGGTTATACGAGTATTTATCGCAAAAAAAACAAGTATATAATCCGGTAAAGGGGTGAAAATAATGTTTTTAAATTTATCCGTCGCTACAAAACGCTATTCGGGCCCTGTATCAGAACTAGGCAGAGGCCGTAGGTTAGAAGGGCTTTTAAAATAGAATCATGGAAAAGAAAAGAAAAAGAATTCAAGGTAACGATGCCCACAAAATGGCATCGAGGGTAGCCAGTTCAGCCAAGCACCATCCCTTAAAAAAAGCCGCTCCGGTACAGGAAGAGAAAGATAAAGAAATGAATTATCTGAATAGGCCGCATTTGCAATTTAGATAGGGTTGTTACAACCTCATCAAGCTCAGCACACTGGCTATAAAACTTTTTTAAGGAGTATTTGTTTACCATATACTGGAGCTGTAAATTTCTGTTGCCTTCAAAACAAAACATAAAGATTTCTATTACCATGAAAACAAAAGATAAAGAAAATCATAAGAACATTTCTCCAAAAGGTTTCCGCTCTGCAGCCCATAGCTACTACTTTCATTCCGATGAAGATTTTAGGGAAGACCGAAACTGGGGAAAAGATAGCAGTGTTGAACTACAGTCTAAACCAGACACAAAAACTGCTATAAAAGACCATCTGTAAATTCCGCCAGGCTGCTGTGTCAAGATAGATAGTATGTCTACCCATGCATCCACTGCATCTGGCCGTCTCCATCTGTAGATAAAGGTATACACCTAATTTAGATCGGGAAAGCAAGTTTAAACAGCTATCACAGTTCTGTTGGGGCTTTGCCTTACAAAAAAAAATCGAAGGCAAAGGACGTTGCGTTGACAAGGTGTCCGCAAGCTGAGTCGGATAATGGAGCTGGAATAACACGCCCTATCTGAAGGAAAAAACAAGAATTCTTAATTTGGCTCCCTGCCTTAAGGTCATTAATATTACAAAAAAAAGATGATATGTTCCGACGAATAGCAAATTCCATAGATGAATATTGATCATAATTTTGTTATTTTGATGCGTATTAATGAACAGGCGATTTTTTACTTAATAAGCAAACATGCCAGTTACAATAAAAGAAGAGAACAACCCAAATATTTTATCTATTGATATTGGTGGCACCAGCATTAAGGCATGTATTTTAACTTCTAATGGTGACCTGGTGTCAGAATTCAAAAAATTACCTACCCCGGATCATGCTACCCCGGATGCGGTATTAAAATGTATTAAGGAACTGGTTAGCACGCTTAAAGAGCCTTTCGAAAAGATCTCTATCGGTTTTCCAGGCTATGTAAAATGCGGTAAAGTACAAACGGCCGCTAACCTGGCCAAAAACAAATGGACCAATGTGGACCTCGCTCAGCAGGTAAGTGATCTGTTTGGTAAACCTGTACGCCTCATTAATGATGCCGATCAACAAGCCCTGGGCATCGTTGAAGGAAAAGGCTTTGAAATCGTGTTTACCGTAGGTACGGGATTCGGCACCGCATTGGTATTTGATGGCGATTTACTTCCTCACCTGGAGCTTGCGCACCTGCCGATCACCAAAGACAAAGATTATGATGACTATCTAGGCACGAAAGCACTCGAAAAAATCGGTACAAAAAGATGGAACGAGCGCGTAGCCCGTGTAATTGAAATTTATAAGACCGTATTTAATTACGACACCCTCTATATTGGTGGCGGTAATTCCAAGCACATTACCCTTAACCTGGACCACAATATTAAGTTGTCGTCCAACAAAGATGGCATTAAGGGCGGCGCAAAATTATGGGATATGGAAGAGAAATATCATGTTTTCACGAATTTTCCCAGTAAAAAATAGACAATGGACAACAAATATACTTTAGGAATGATCGGCCTTGGCACCATGGGCCGCAATTTATTGCTTAACATGGCCGATAATGGATTTGCCGTAACGGGTTACGACAAAGATGCCAGAATGCTGCAAAAATTAGAGGAAGATGGAAAAGCCCATAATCTAAAAGGCTTCGCTTCCCTTGAAGCTTTTATAAAAAGCCTGGAATTGCCGAGGAGGGTAATGCTGCTTGTACCTGCAGGTGTGATTGTAGACAGTGTGATCAAGGAACTCGTTCCTTTGCTGGATAAGGGTGATATGATCATCGACAGCGGGAATTCCCACTTTACCGATACCAGCAGAAGAGCTGCGGAGCTTTCGGAACAAGGCATCCATTTCTTCGGAATGGGAATTTCGGGAGGGGAAGAAGGTGCACGTTTTGGCCCGAGTATGATGCCGGGTGGCGACAAAATGGCCTACAATGCTGTGAAGCCAATCCTAGAAGCGGTTTCAGCCAAAGTGAACGGCGATCCTTGCGTTGCTTATATAGGCCCGGGAGCTTCAGGCCACTTTGTAAAGATGGTGCACAATGGGATCGAATATGCTATGATGCAGATTCTTGCCGAAACCTACTACCTGCTTAAGAATGGACTGGGTTATAACAATGAACAAATTTATGCTGCTTTTGCAAAATGGAATGATGGAAGGTTAAAATCATTCCTCCTGGAAGTAACCAGAGACGTATTTAAAGTTAAAGACAAAAAATCAGGCGGTTATTTGATTGACATCATTAAAGATGAAGCCAAATCAAAAGGTACTGGCAAGTGGACGTCGCAGGTATCTATGGACCTGCAATTGCCTATTCCTACTATAAATGAATCGGTAAGTTCCAGAGATCTGTCTAAATATAAACAGTTGCGTGTAGCACTTGCTGCTGCCTTGCCACATGCTGCAGAGAAAATAAATAACCCTGGCGAATTCGAAGTGCAATTGGAACAAGCACTATATTTCTCTATGATCACCTGTTATGCTCAGGGCCTGCACCTGCTTACACAAGCTTCGAGTGAATTCAAATATGAACTGAACCTGCAAGAAATCTCACAGATCTGGCGCGGAGGATGTATCATCAGGGCAGAATTGCTGGAAGACATTTACCAGGCTTATAAAAAACAGCCAGATCTGACGCATTTATATGCAGATGAGAGCATTCAAAGCCAGTTAAAAGACATCGTACCGGGCACCAGAAAAGTGGTAGGTAATGCCATACAAAATGGCTTTGCTATCCCTGCATTCGCTTCTGCCCTAACCTATTATGATGGACTGAGAACAGCAAATTCGCCACTTAACTTGACCCAGGCACAAAGAGACTTCTTTGGCGCCCACACTTTTGAACGTACAGATGAAGCTGGAATCTTCCATGCCGACTGGAACACAAATAACTTGTAAAAACCCTATATTAATGAAGACAAGTATCAGCCTAAGCCCAACCATTATTGTAATTTTTGGTGGTACCGGTGACTTAAATCTGCGCAAACTGGCGCCTGCTCTCTACAACCTCTATGCTGAGGGCTATATGCCTGATAAATTTGCCATTATTGGCACCGCAAGAAGACCGCTTACTGACGAAAAATTCAGGGATACTCTTATGGATGGTGTAAACAGCTTTTCCCGTACCGGTAAGGTGGAAAAGGATAAATGGGAAGCTTTTTCTCAGAACATTTATTACAATCCTATCGATGTTAAGGACTCCGCATCATTTGATGAGCTTAAAATTACCATAGATAAATTTAAAGATGAATTCGGCATAGAAACTCAGATTGTATATTATTTGGCTGTTTCTCCCGACCTGTTTCCATCCATTGCCAAACGCCTCGCCAAGTTTAAACTGGCAGAAAATGAAGACAATTGCCGCATTGTTGTTGAAAAACCATTTGGTAAGGATCTGGAAACTGCCCGTGAACTCAATGAACTTTTAAAAGAGCGCTTTAAAGAGAAACAGATCTACAGGATTGACCATTACCTGGGTAAAGAAACGGTACAGAACATTATGGCTTTCCGTTTCGCCAACTCTTTCCTGGAACCGCTTTGGAATAGAAATTACATTGACCATGTGCAGATCTCGGTAACTGAGCAGCTGGGTGTGGGTGATCGTGGCGGTTACTATGACGGATCAGGTGCGTTACGCGACATGATCCAAAACCACCTGCTGCAGTTACTGTGCATTATTGGCATGGAAACCCCAATTAATTTTGATGCAGACGAGATCAGGGATAAAAAGGTGGATGTATTGAAGGCCATGCGTCCCTTCTCAGCAGAAGATATCCGCTTCAACACGGTACGAGGACAATATAGTAAAGGCTGGATAAAAGGTGAAGAAGTACTCGGGTACCGCTCGGAAAAAGATGTTGACAAAGATTCTAATACGGAAAGCTTCGCTGCCATTAAATTCTTTGTGGACAACTGGCGCTGGAAAGGTATACCTTTCTATGTACGCACTGGAAAACACCTTGCGCAAACCTCTTCGCTGATCACCATTCAGTTTAAAGATGTACCACACCAGGTATTCCCTGGAGGAGCCGCGGAACACTGGCAGCAGAACAGATTGATTATCAGCATACAACCAGAAATGAGCATCAGACTTCAAGTTCAAGGTAAAAGACCAGGATTGGATATGATACTGAACCCTGTTGATATGGTATTCGATTACAAAGGCACTTATACAACCGAATCACCTGAGGCTTACGAAACACTATTACTGGATGTAATGACCGGTGATCAGACTCAGTTTATGCGTGCTGACCAGGTAGAGATTGCATGGGAATTACTTATGCCAGTGATCAACGCATGGGAAAACAAAAAATCACTAAGCTTCCCTAATTATCCAGCCGGTTCATGGGGGCCTGAAGATGCTGAGGCCCTGATTGCCAGGGACGGTTTTCACTGGTTTACGCTACCGCTAAATAAAGACTAATGAATCTATTGATATATAAAACACAACGTGAATTACTGGAAGACCTTGCGTCTTATATCATCAAAATAGCAAACAAAGCAATTGATGAGCACGACTGCTTTAATTTTGTACTTACCGGAGGGAACTCTCCAAAGGCACTCTATGAAATGCTGGCTACAACCTATAAAGATCAGATCGACTGGACAAAAGTATTTTTCTTTTTTGGCGACGAGCGAAATGTAATGCCTGATCACGAGAGCTACAATGGACTAATGGCAAAGAAAGCCATCCTTGAGCCTTTAGCTATTCCAGAAGATCATATCTTTTATGTGAATACCCGACTGGCGCCTGAAAAAGCTGCCATTGAGTATAATAAAGCTATTTCGAAACATTTTAATGGTGCAGATCTGGTATTCGACCTGATTTTATTGGGTATGGGCGATGATGCCCACACCGCATCGCTGTTTCCCGGTACGGACATCCTGAAAAATAAAAATGTGGAAGTCGATTCAGTATATGTAGATAAACTTTCAACCTACCGCATCAGTTTTACTGCTACTTTAATTAACAAAGCAAAAAATGTCGCTTTCCTGGTATTTGGAGCAAGTAAAGCAGCAGCGGTAAAACAGGTAGTCGAGGGGACTATACGGGATTCAAATTTATACCCGGCACAACTCATCAATCCAATTGATGGTAGTGTTACTTGGTTTCTAGACGATGCTGCGGCAAATCTGCTGGACGGTTAACCGTCACACACCTACGCAAAAGACCGGATCTGCTGAATAAGGCATCCGGTCTTTTTCATTTAAATATCAAGGATTCGCCTGTGGTAATTGATCTGACCAAGGTGATAAGCCAGATGCGTGCTCAAATGGATAAGCATAAAGCCGACAGAGCTGCCACCTTCTACAATTTTTACCAGCGGGTAGTCCTTCGCCATCTCCTGCTCAGTTAAGCCATTCAACGTCTTGTTTATCACGTCAATGGTGTCCTGCACTTTATTAAGCAATTCGGTTCTCGGCAAATTCTTTAACGAGAACTCCAGATCTCTATCTCTGACATAATTAGTATTGCCAAGTTCTTTGCCTACAAAAGTATTCAAGTTTCCTACCAGGTGCAGGCAAAGGTTGCCAGCGGAGTTAGCAATATTCTTTTCTATCCGCCAGATATTCTGTTCGTTCTTATATTGTCCGATTTCGGTTTTTAACCGGTTAAGATCCCTTGTAAAGAGCGATTTCAATGATTCTTTAAGCATGATTCTGAGTTACACGTTAAAAGTAAACAGAAAAAAATCTTTACTCATATTATTTATTCATTTTTTAGCTCAGTTGAGCGATGATACCGTAGTTTTTTTCAACTGATTGTGATATCCCTGCCGGGTAAGGCCAACATGCATTGCAATGGCTTCTTTACCCGCTATATTGATAAATAATGAATTTTCTTTTTCAAATTCCTGCACCCGCTCTAATGGCGGACGGTTTAAAAGCTGGGTTCGGTTACGATAATATCGCTCATTAGAAGCAGCAATGCTCTGCACCTGCTTTCCAAGTTCAGGAAATTCGGTCATCAGTTTCAGCAGATCTACATACGTAATAGAAAGCAAATCACCGGGCTCTAAAACTTCTATATAATCAGTTCTGAACTCCTGGTGTAATAAACTGGAGCTATTTAAAATAAATTCCCTTCGTCGCCAGATGCGAGTACCCCACTTACATTGTTTGTAAGGACAAAAATAATAAGCCTGTACCATGGCCTCCATAGAGAACCATAACCTGCCATCCTCATATAGCCCAGGAAATTCTAACAATTGAAATTTTACTGCCTGATGGAGTGTACATGATTCATACAGACTGCTTACCAATTTTTCCGAGACATTGAGCCTGTCGAGGGCCGGCAATAACAGCGCATCGATAAGTTTCTTTTTAAAAGCGTTCATACGATTGAGCAGGTTAAATTTTAGTAAAGTTCAGCACATTTTTTTTTCAGCACAATGGATATTTTGGACAAATTTTTTGACAAAAACTTAAATATCTTGACAAAGTATTGATCAAGTATCGTTATGGAGGTTTCCAATTTCACTAGGTGAAATATTAAAATGTTGTTTAAAGGCTCTGCTAAAATGATAAGGATCTGGATAACCTACAGATTCTGCGATCTCTTTTACTGTTCTCTTGGATAACATGAGCTGCTTTAAACCGTACAGCATTCTCAAGTCAATGATGTATTGATGTAACGATTTTCCGAATTGTTTTTTAACAAGCCGTAACATGGTTTTTTCAGAAATGCAAAAGATAGCGGCCAACTCGGCCTTGTCGTTCACGATATCACTCGCGTAATGTTGCTGCAAAAAAGTCGCAATTTCATCTGCTTTCTGCTTTTGCATCGTGTCAAAAATGCTGCTGAGCTCAAGACTTTTGTTGTAACTACCCAGGCTTTTCAATAAAAATTGATGTATTTTGGCATGGAGTTCTTTTTTATTCAAATCCGGATAGTCATTAAGTTCTTTAAGCAATTTAAATATCCGTTTAGTGATGGGCGCATGATCCAGCCCCAGATAGGCTTTCCTTTCAGCATAGTAACAATCCAAAACGGGCAAAAACTCGCTGAACATTTTGATTTGTCCGAGCAGAAACTCCGGAGGAATAGTTAACAGCAATAGCTGATGTTTACCTGTTAAAAAACTTTGGCTGTAACTTCCCGGGGCAATGTAGCACATATAGCAACAGTTGCCGAAAGTTTCTTCCAGCAAGTTGTCCTGCTCGTCATATAGTAAGGAATGACCATCGAGCATTACAAACATCAAAATGGAAGGTTTTTCTATTTCTACATTAATTCGTGTATGAGGATGAATGTCATATTCAAGCAGATCAATGTTAACCAGATCGTGATTCATGCTTTGAACCAACAACTGGCCAGGGTCAAGATGAAGTAATTTGGACCTGGCATATTTCAGAGAAAGTGTTGAAAATGGAGGAAGCTTACCACCAGGTATGATCTCCATGGACACCGAGAAATTTAAAGTGATGGTTGAATACATAAACAAGAACGTTAATAAGCGTTAAGCCAAAGTTCAAAACTAATTTGTGCTTATAAAATGGCTAAAAATGACAAAATGAGACAAAAATATTGCACAAAAATGTAAAAATATGCAAACTTAAAAGTTTGTTTTACAATAGCTTATACGGCTTTTGTATCCTTAGGCGAATGCCCGTAGTATTTTTTGAAAGATCGACTAAAATGATAAATATTTTTGTAGCCGACCGCGATAGCTGTTTCCCCAACCTGAGCCTCGTTCTCATTTAGGAGTTTATATGCTTTTTCCATACGCCGCTTTAAAATAAACTTGCTGACAGTCGTACCGAAGGTTTTGTTAAACAGCCGATTTAAGGTTCGGTCTGTAATGTAAAAATGATCTGCAATTTCGCCGGTATCGCCAAAATCCGGATTGCTGAGATTTTTCAAGATAAACGATTTAATTTTATAAGCGGTGTAGGGAGAATCTTCCAGACGCTCTTCAAAGTTGTTCGCTGTTAAGGGAACAATACCTGAGTTTTCGAGTAATATTCTATTTTCGATGTATTCATCCTCAGACAAGTTGAGCAATGACGCACAATACTTATAAGGCAATCCTTTAGCCGGATAATTTTCAAGAAAAAATGTTATTCGGTCAGCCACCGGTAATCTAAACATCTGAATCAAAGAGTCAGCTGCTTGTGTGTCCAGAAGCATAATGTGTTGTACCAGCTTTTGCGTTTCCGGATATTTTTGCAGCTTAATTACGTCTCTTTTTTTTATCTCGAGTACATTGACGTCCCCAACAGCTATAAACTTAGCGTTTATTGGTATCCCTTCAAAAAAACTTCTGAGATCGGTTACAATTTGCTTGGGGTAGTATATTCTTTCCACGATTTCCTGCTGATCGGGCCCGGATTTTATCACTAAAATGAAACCACTGATCAATTGCCAGGCTTTTAAAGCCAGATTACCGGGTTTTAAGAAAATGTAACCAGATTTTTTTTGCTTTTCAACCATCATTGATGGCAGATCGTTCCAAAATCCTGCTGATAATGGAAACATGTTGTTTAAGTTGTTTAATAAATGATCAATGTTATTCATCGGTTGTGAGAGCTGGGTTAGAAAAGCGTTAATTATCCTTATTTGTATGTAAACTTAATAAAGTTCCTTCTTAAACTGCAAAAGTTCCTTCTTTTTTTTTGAATAAGCAGATTTAAATGAGCATGGTCAGCTTCGATTTTTCCTGAACCTACGGCTTATCGCTTTATTATCCTATATTTAATCAAGTAAAAATCAATTAAATGAATAACGATCCAGGCGATAATATCATCATTGTTGGCGGAGGCTTAGCCGGTCTTATTTATGCCCTGCATTTACTTAAAAAAGGTATTAAAGTGACTTTAATTGAAAAGAACACCTATCCTCATCATAAGGTTTGTGGAGAGTATATCTCAAATGAGGTACTTCCCTATTTGCAATGGCTGGATGTTGATCCTACCATACTTACCCCATCTTTAATTAAGAAATTATCGGTTTCATCAAATACAGGAAAAACCATTAATTGTAATTTACACCTTGGAGGGTTTGGTTTAAGTCGGTTTGCATTTGATCACTTTTTATATCAAAAAGCATTACAGAAAGGCTGCAATATCATCTCCGACCGCGTTAACAATATATTTTTTAAAAACAACCGCTTTAAGGTAGGTACAGAACAGCATGGTGTTTTAGAAAGCTTAATGGTGATTGGTGCTTACGGTAAAAGGTCTACCCTGGATCAGAAGCTTTCCCGGTCCTTTATTTCAAAAAAGTCACCTTGGCTAGCGGTAAAGGCTCATTATACAGGCGATTTTCCGGACGATCTGGTTTCACTACATAATTTTAAAGGTGGATATTGCGGAGTGTCAAAGGTAGAGCGCAATCGCATCAACATTTGTTACCTCGCCGACTATAAAAGTTTTAAAGCACATAAAAACATCCTTGATTTTCAGCAAAAAGTCCTTTATAAAAATCCACACCTGCAAAGAATTTTTGAAGACAGCACCATGCTCTTTGAGCAGCCATTAACCATCAGCCAGATATCATTTGCGCAAAAGCAGGCCGTGTATGAGCATATACCAATGATCGGAGATACTGCAGGTTTAATTCACCCGCTTTGCGGAAATGGTATGGCTATGGCCATTCACAGTGCAAAGATCTGTGCAGAATTGAGTATCGCTTATTTAGATGGAAGTATTGGAACAAGGGATTTGCTGGAAAAACAATACCTCAGCCAGTGGAACAATAATTTTAAAAAGCGCCTGTTAACAGGCCGGCTTTTGTCAGGGTTAATTAGAAAAGATAAATTGTTTAAACTCATGCAACACCTGCTGCTTAATTCCCCCCAGGTATTGCCATTAATTGTTAAGATGACTCACGGAAAACCCATTGTATGCCAGTAAACACCCGACTAAGAAGTAATGCACCGGAAATTATGGATAACTTTTCTTTGGAAGGAGAAATATTGAGGGATGCTTTGGACAAGATTGCCAGCATAAATAGGCTGCTCGGTGGCAACAAGGTTACGCTGCAGGGATTGGAATGGCTGCTTAAAAGAAAACCGGTTCTTAAAGAAGCAGATGCAGAAATTACTATTCTGGATGTAGGTTGTGGAAATGGGGACATGCTAAGGGCGCTGGCCGGTTACGCTGTAAAACAGCAATTGAATGTTAAACTGGTTGGTATCGATGCAAATGAATTTACCGTTAAGCATGCCCGGCAGTTGTCTGCCGCCTACCACAACATTACCTACCATTGTGCAGATATTTTTGAAGAAATTAAACAAGACCAGATTTATGATGTTATCCTGTGTACGTTGACATTACATCATTTTAAAAATGATGAGATTTTAAGGCTTATGAATAGTTTTAGAAAAAAATCGACTCTGGGAATTGTAATTAACGATCTGCACAGAAGTTCCCTTGCCTATTATCTGTTTATGGCCTTGTGCTTTGTTTTCAGCCTCAACCAGATGTCGCGGGATGATGGGCTGGTATCTATTTTAAGAGGCTTTAAAAAGCAGGACCTGCAGGAGTTTTCCCAGCAGCTGGAACTTTCTAATGACGCGCTTAAATGGAAATGGGCCTTCCGTTACCAGTGGATAATCCCTACTATATGAGCGTAAAAATAAAGACAGTTGCCTGCCTAAATCCGCAATATTCACGGACAACGCCTGAGATTCTTCCTTTTCTTGATCTTTGGCTGCAGGACCAGGAACCACGTTTCATAAAAAAAGTAAAAAAGATATTTGAGCAAGCCGGGGTAGATAAAAGGTATTCGATCATGCCGCCCGAAGCAGTCTTCTACAGCAGCTCTTTTGAAGAAAAAAATAACATTTACATCAAGGAAGGTATTAAACTGGGCACTGCATGTTTACAGTTGGCGATGAAAAAGGCTGGTTGGCAAGCGCATGAACTGGACTATATCATCACAGTAAGCTGCACGGGTATCATGATTCCATCAATGGATGCTTATATCATTAATACCTTGAACTTACGGCAGGATATTGTACGTTTGCCTGTCACTGAAATGGGGTGTGCGGCCGGAATCTCAGGAATGATCTATGCGATGAATTTTTTAAAGGCCAATCCCGGAAAACGTGCCGCTGTAATTGCGGTGGAATCGCCTACGGCGACTTTTCAACTGGACGACTTTTCCATGGCCAATATGGTAAGTGCGGCAATTTTTGGAGATGGGGCCGCTTGTGTGCTACTCTCTTCACAAACCGATGATGAAGGCCCGGAAATAATTGCTGAAGAAATGTACCATTTTTACGATACCATACCCATGATGGGGTTTAACCTCACCAAGGGCGGCTTGCAAATGGTGCTGGATGTTGCTGTCCCTGAAAATATTGAACAACATTTTCCCGCTATTATCCAACCTTTCCTGGCGAAAAATGGGTTTAAAATTAATGATGTGGAACATTTGATCTTTCATCCGGGAGGAAAAAAAATTATTGATACAGTTGAAAGCTTATTTGGTAAATTAGGCAAAAATATAAACGAAACTAAGAACATTTTAAAGGAATACGGAAACATGTCCAGTGCCACAGTACTTTATGTATTGGAACGCTACATGGAAAAGCCACTGGGAACCGATGAACTAGGGCTGATGCTCAGCTTCGGACCGGGTTTTTCTGCACAGCGGATTCTTTTGAGGTGGTAAACAAAAAAAAATATAACATGAACAAAACAGAGATCTTGGCTCACTTACCTTACACGAAGCCCTTTTTATTTGTAGATGACCTGGAACAAATTGACGAGAATGGCGTTACCGGGTCCTATACCTTCAGCGCAGATCTTGATTTTTATAAAGGACATTTTAAAGATCATCCGGTTACACCAGGTGTAATTTTAACTGAAACCATGGCGCAGATCGGACTGGTCTGCCTTGGCATCTATCTTTCGGGGAGTGCTGATGGCGGAATGCCCGGCCACGTCATGCTCACTTCTACCGCTATCGATTTTATGAAGCCCGTTTTTCCGGGTGAAAAAGTAACGGTAGCTGCACAGAAAGTGTATTTCCGTTTCAAAAAACTGAATTGTACAGTACAAATGACCAATGCTGCGGGCGAAGTGGTTTGTAAAGGCAGCATTGCTGGGATGGTGACTAATAAAATGAATGGATAAACGGGTAGTAATCACAGGGCTGGGTGTTGTTGCCCCAAATGGAGTTGGATTAACTGCATTTACGGAAGCCATTAAAAACGGTATTTCGGGCATTAAACATGATCCTGACTTGGAAAGATTACAATTCTCCTGCCAGATTGCAGGACAACCTGAATTAACTGACGAGCTGGTTGCCGGATACTTAACGGATCTGGAGCGTAGAAATTTTAACAGCAGTGGCATTTTATATGGGATCATTGCTGGATTGGATGCCTGGCGGGATGCGGGATTGCAAGTAACAGACGGCGATGCCCCGGATTGGGATAGCGGGACCATATTTGGGACCGGCACATCGGGTATTGAAAAATTCAGGGAGGCCATTTACAAAGTTGATGACTTGCAGGTGCGCAAACTGGGCAGTACCGTAGTGGTACAAACAATGGCCAGCGGCATCAGCGCTTACCTGGGTGGCAAACTTGGTCTTGGCAACCAGGTAAGCAGCAACTCATCAGCCTGTACAACTGGAACTGAGAGTATTTTAATGGCCTACGAACGCATTAAATATGGCCAGGCGACAAGAATGCTTGCAGGCAGTACCAGTGACAGTGGTCCCTATATATGGGCGGGTTTTGATGCCATGAGGGTTTGTACCTTTAAGCATAACCACGAACCAGAAAAAGGCTCCAGACCGATGAGCGCCAGTGCAAGCGGATTTGTACCGGGTAGCGGTGCAGGGGCCTTGATTTTAGAGTCGCTCGAAAGTGCCCTGGGCCGCGGCGCTAAAATTTATGCGGAAATACTGGGTGGAAACATTAATTCTGGCGGCCAGCGGGGCAACGGCAGTATGACTGCTCCAAATTCAATAGCTGTACAGCGCTGCATACAGATGGCAATACACAGTTCAGGGATCACCACCCGGGACGTTGATGCGATTAACGGACACCTAACTGCCACTGGCAAAGATGCCTTGGAGATACAAAACTGGGCCATCGCACTAAACCGTTATGCAGAAACTTTTCCTTACGTAAATAGCTTAAAATCGATGATCGGGCACTGTTTGAGTGCGGCGGGAAGCATAGAATGTGTAGCATCGGTGCTGCAACTGCAGCAGGGTTTTATCTTTCCGTCAATAAACTGTGAAGATCCCCACCCCGAAATAACAGCACTGATCAACAAAAATAAGCTCACGAATAAAATAGTATATCAAAACATTAATATATTAGCTAAGGCAAGTTTTGGGTTTGGTGATGTGAATGCCTGCATTATCTTTAAAAAGTATAAAAATGGATAGAGAAGAACTACTAGCAAAATTGAAAGAAATTGTCGCTCCGTATACCCATGACCCTGAAGCTTTAGCAAATATCAATCCCTCGACAGACTTCATTAAAGACCTCCGGATCAATTCTGCAAACCTGGTTGATATTATATTGGATGTTGAGGAAGAATTTGATATCGAGATTGACAACCTGGAAATGGCACGGATGCTAAACGTAAACGAGACCGTATCAATTATAGAAGCTAAACTGAAGACACTTGATAGGCAATGATATTGTTGATTTAAAACAGGCCGCAAAAGAAAGCAACTGGAAAAGAAAAGGATATCTCGAGAAAATATTTACAGCGCATGAGCGGTTCCTGATCCACTCGGCGAAAAATCCTGAAATAATGGTATGGCTGCTGTGGACCATGAAAGAAGCGGTGTATAAGGCATGTTCAAAGGAAACCACCATCAGATCTTTCAACCCCACTTTTTTATGCAGCAACAACCTGATCCTGCACAACAGCACCGCTACAGGTAATGTAACCCATCAGGATACCTTATACTATTGCCAAAGTATACTAACACCTGAATATATCCATACCATAGCAGCAGCAGAAATGGAAAGATTGGATCATGTGGTGCTTAAAATTGCTGGATATCATGCTTCAGACAGCTCATACAGAAGTACTCATCCAGCTTCTGTGAGTCACCACGGCAGCTACCTTGCACTCATTTATCTATAAGATTCTCCTCTATCAGCAGGCTAATGATACCGTCTGCAAGGCCAACTTTAGGTACGTAGATTTGCTTAATACCCGTCCATTTTAGTAAAGTAATATAAATCTCGCAGGCGGGTATAATGACATCAGCCCTGTCTGGGTTCAAACCGAAAACACTAATGCGCTCTTTTAACGAGTGAGAATTGAGCTGGTTATAAAGCGCTTTCAGTTTCAAAAAAGTTAATGGCATACCATCCTTCTCGTCCGACATACGGAAAAGTTTATTGATATTACCACCCGTACCAATCCCTGCGAGGTTTTTTAAGGATTTGGTATTTTCCTTCACCCAATTCTTCATTTCCTCCCAGGTTTCATCCTTATCCTGGTTATCAAGAATTCGGATGGTACCTATATCAAACGATTTAGAAGCCAACAGAATTCTGTTTACAAAAACGGAAAGTTCGGTACTACCGCCACCTACGTCAATATATAAATAGCTTTTCTTAACATCCAGATTTGCTTCAATATGGTTGGTATAAATAATGTTTGCCTCACGTTGTCCTTCTATGATCTCCAGATCAAGATCTGTCAGCTTCTTTATTTTCTTAATAATATCCTGACCATTATCAGCTTCACGCATGGCCGAAGTCGCGCATGCCAGGTATTCTGTAACGTGGTATACCTCCATCAGATTTTTAAATGCTGTCATTGTTTTTAACAGCTCCTCAACTTTGCGGTCAGATATACGACGGTCCAAAAAGGCATCATCACCCAAACGCAAAGGAACCCGTACCAGCGTATTCTTTTTAAAACCGTAATCGTCTTCATTCTTAGTGATATCAGCAATTAATAATCTAACCGCATTTGAACCGATATCTATGGCAGCGTATCTTAACATGGTCTTATTGATGTTTGTTTTTTAAGTAATTGTACGTTTGTACCTGTGCCCTGATCTTTGTTTTCAAATTGTTCTGGTGGTATTTATTGTTGTTTAGCCGGGTGATATCCCTTGCTTTTACATTATCCTGCAACTGAAACTCTATGATATCCCTGATTTCCTGCCTCACTTCTTCGTCAAGTACAGGAAAACCTACTTCTACCCTGTGTTCAAAATTCCGGCTCATTAAGTCGGCAGAGGAAAGAAAAATTTCCTCATTTCCATTATTACCAAAAATAAATACCCGGGCATGCTCCAGAAACTTATCGACGATGCTGATGACCGTGATGTTTGCGCTAAAGTCGGCAATTCCAGGAACAAGTGTACAGATCCCGCGTACAATCAATTTTATTTTTACACCGGCATTGCTGGCCTCATATAATTTCTCTACGATGCCCTCATCTGCAAGGCTATTCACTTTCAAGATCATATAAGCCGGTTTACCTTGTCTGGATACCTTGATTTCGCGATCTGCCAGGTGATAGAACTTATTTCTGGATTCAAGTGGCGATACAATCAAATGCTTGAAACCCTTGGCAACTGTCTTCTTGTTCAATGCCTTGAAAAGCTTGATCAGATCCGTGGTAATTTCTTTCTTTGCCGTAAAAATACTGTGATCACAATACAGTTTAGCGGTTTTCTCGTTAAAGTTACCTGTGGCAAGATTTGCGTAATATACCGCTCTGCCCTTCTCCATTCTTTTGACCAGACAAATTTTAGAGTGGACCTTATAATCGGTCAGCCCGTAGTTCACGTGTACACCTTCCTCTTCCAGTCTACCCGTCCAGAAAATGTTAGCCCTTTCGTCAAACCTGGCCTTTAATTCAACCAGGCAATTGACCTGCTTACCATTCTTGGCTGCATTGATCAAGGCATTAATTACCCTCGAATTTTCAGCCAGTCGGTATAGCGTGATGCTGATCTCGGTTACTTTTGGATCAATGGCGGCTTCACGAAGAAAAAGGATAATATAATCGTAGGATTGGTAAGGGAGGTTGATCAGGTAATCCCTACCCTGAAGCTTATTAAAAATACTCTCCGTACGGTGCAGCCCATGCACTTTAAGAGGCACATTTGGTTTGTATTCCAAGTCCTTACTCCCAACGTTAGGAAAATCAATAAAATCGCCAAAGCGATGATACTGGTTACCAGGAATCAGACTTTCAGCCTCTATTTTCATTTTATTGATCAGCACAGTAAGCATCTCGAAGGGCATCTCCGTGTCATACAACAAACGCATTGGTTTTCCCTTTTTACGTTTGTCGAGGCTTGTTCTTAACTCCTCAATAAATTTATCGCTGATATTTTTGTCAATATCCAACTCGGCATCACGGGTAAGTTGTATGGAATAGGCCTGCAGAATATCGTAATTAAATACGTAAAAAATATCGTCCAGGCAGTATTTGATGATGTCCTCGGCCAGAATGATAAACTTTAAGCCATTAGTTTCAGGCAACACCAGAAACCTCGGCAAATCGGGTGGCAACTCAATCAGTGCATATTTTTCGTTCTTATTGGCCGACTTTTTAGAAAGGCGCACAAAGAAATACAGATAACGGTCTTTGAGTTCCGGAAAGGGCCTTTCCGGATCGATCATGATTGGAACAAGATTAGAAAGGATCCTGTCTCGGAAATGATTCCTTACAAATTCACCTCTCGCAACGTTCAACTGGGTATCATTTAATATAAAGATGCGGTTTTGAGCAAGCTCGTTAATTAGTGTTGCTTTAAACAACTGCTCAAATTTACGCTCTTGTTTCACAACGATATTTTTGATCTCATTCAGAATCTTCTTAGGGTTAAAACCAAGCAATGCTTTAGCTTTATCATTGAGATTCGTCAGTCTGCTTAAAGTCGCAACCCTTACCCGATAAAATTCTTCTAAATTGGAAGAGAAAATAGACAGGAACTTTATCCGTTCTATTAAAGGAACAGTCTCATCAGCAGCCTCCTGTAAAACCCGTTCATTAAAATACAACCAACTGATCTCTCTGTTTAGAAATGGAGCCTTCTTTTTCGTCATCTATAATCAAAAAAATCCCTGTTAAAAACAGGAATGCCCAAAACTGCGAATTTTATTGTTAAGTAATTGTTAATTATCAGGCAATTATCTCCGTTCTGTATAACCGAATTTTATTTACCTTTCGAACCAGTTTTAACCTGTTCACTAGCAGTATTATTAACTGAAGGTACTGCTGTCAACTCAGCAGCTTTTACTGCAACTGGTTTAGTGTTTGGTGGAACTGCTGTTGCAGGTTTTGCGGCTGTTGGCTTTTTGGTAGGCTTAACAGCTACACCGACTTTTTTAAGTGCTGCCGTCGCTGCAGTTTTTTTCGCAGATGCTGTTGCGCTGGCTGTTTTATCCACAAGTTTCGGGACCGGTGCCGTTTTCTTTACAGGTGATTTCGGTCCTGCTGCAGCCGTTTCATCTTTGGATATGGGTTTGGCCATTACGCTGGCTGCTTTTTCTTCTGTCGCAATGGCCGCAACTTTCACACTTTGCCCTACTGGCTTAGCAACCGTTTTGGCTAGTTCAACCGCTTTTTTGGCTTTTTTAACGTCTTTGGCCAGTACTGTTTGGACCTCCTTCTTTACGGCTAAACTTTTTTTCCTTGCCTTTTTTATCGCTTTTTTATCCAATGACTTCGCTTCATCCACTTTAATTTCAACAGCTGCTTTAACATCCCGGAACTTTTTCGACAGTTTACTGGCTACAAACTTACTGACTAACGCTATTTCTTCCCCCATGCGTTCTGCATCCTGCCCTAAACTCTTCACAGTTTCAAAGATTTTGGTTGCTAAGCTTTTTTGGAATTGTTTTTTAACAATCTTTTTTGCTGCTTTTTTTTGCATTTTTGGCTTAGTGGTTTTCATATGCATTTACTTTAATTGTTTTATATTTGTGGTGTAGATTGTTCGACCAAATACTTTACTAAATCTAATCTATTTTTACATTAAAGCCAATAATAATCATGCCCACTTTCGATATAGTAAGCAAAGTAGACGCGCAAACACTTGATAACGCGATGAACAATGCAAAAAAAGAGATCCTGAACCGTTA
>CAMLDJ010000070.1 GCA_946478755.1 uncultured Pedobacter sp.
TAGGTAACATCCGATCGGCTGTGAGCAATATCAACTACCCGGACCGCCTTTTTTTATACCTTAAACTGCTGACTACTACTGATAATTCTATACCTCCCTTTCATGTGTTCCTGAGCTTTCTGGCTCCCCTGTTAGGCATTAGCCTGGGTTTTGATGCCATTAATGCCGAACACAACAATGGAACATTGATCAGGCTTATGGCCCAACCCATTTATAGGGACAATTTATTGCTGGCCAAATTTGTGAGTGCCCTTATTGTAGTAGCTGCTTTGTTCCTGGTGCTGGCCTTGCTGATGATTGGAGGAGGATTAGTTCTGACCGGGGTAAGGATGGAGCCGCAGGAACTGCTGCGGATACTGGGCTTCCTGGTTATCAGCATTACCTATGTCGGTTTCTGGTTGAGCATGTCAATCGTTCTGTCGATCAGGTTCAGGCAAACGGCCACCTCAGCGCTTACCGCAATAGGTGTTTGGTTGTTTTTTACGGTATTTTATCAAATTGTTGTCAATTTGATCATCAAATCTTTTTTACCTGATCCTGCTCTCTTGACACAAGATCAAATTATGTGGTACAATGAGCTAATTCTCGATATATTGCGCATCGCACCAAACCAGCTCTACACAGATGCCAGCACCACCATGCTGATGCCTTCTGTCAGAAGTCTTGGTCCAATGACCATGGAGCAAATGGCAGGGGCAATACCCGCTCCTTTACCCTTCAGGGAGAGCCTGATGGTGGTATGGCCACAGGTAAGTGGATTGATCGGGGCAACTGTTGGTTGCTTTGCACTTTCTTACTACCTGTTCATGCGCCGCGAGATCCGGTCCTGAGCGCAATAGTGTGTTACTTCCCGGCTTATTCATCCAAATGATATCCCGTTTCAGCTCGATAAAGTCTACCTACGTCTGTGCTCCATTTCCTGGTGTATCAAATTTGACTTAATTTAAGATTAAATCAATAACGTAACCAAATATAGATGAAAGTCAACACCACATCGTATCGAATTGTCACCGTAAGCCTGCTTTTGCTGGCTTGTTTATGTCCAAATCTGGAAGCCAACGCACAAAATGGCAACCTGAGCGCCGGACAACCTGAACTGGGCCAGATACCTCCGCATCCACCGCGACTGCCTGAAGGTGCCATTCCCGCATTTCCCGGAGCATGGGGAGGAGGGATGTTTACCACAGGAGGACGTGGAGGCAAAGTTTTTGCCGTCACAAACCTCAACGACAGCGGTCCCGGCAGCCTGCGTGCTGCGTTGGAAACGGATGGGCCACGTATTGTTGTATTTCGTGTTGCGGGCACCATAAAAGTTAATGGAGATCTGAATATCAATCATCCGGATATCACCATTTCAGGCCAATCTGCTCCTGGAGACGGCATTTGTATTGCCGGTACATTGAATATCAATACACACAATGTCATTATCCGGCACCTGCGTGTGCGCCGGGGTGTTCCTGTGGGGGGACAGGGCGATGATAACATAGGTGGCAATCCGCATCACCACATCATTATCGACCATTGTTCTACCAGTTGGGGCATGGACGAAAATATTTCGCTTTACCGACACATGAGACCATCTCTGGACGGAAAAACCCAGATAAAAGATCCTGCTGAGCATATCACCATCCAATGGACGATCTCCAGTGAAGCGCTCGATGCCAAGGGACATGCCTTCGGTGGCACCTGGGGAGGTAATCCTTCCACATTCCATCACAACCTTTTCGCATGCAACACCGCCAGAAATCCTTCGATAGGCATGTCCGGCGCGTTTGATTTCCGATACAATGTTGTTTTCAACTGGCGCCACCGGTCAATAGACGGTGGAGATGAAACTTCTATGGTCAATCTCATCAACAACTATTTCAAACCGGGCCCGGCTACCAACGAGAACATGCGCGCAGTTTTTGCCCGCATAGAACAACGTAGCATGTACTCTCCCGGTAGCGCATGGGCCGAAGGTGGCTGGTATCCTAAAGCACCCAACCGTCCCGGCAAATGGTATGTTGCCGGAAATGTTATGGATGGGAATGCAGAGGTGACTAACAACAACTGGACAGGTATGCGTATGAATGCGGCAGCAATGGCCAACGGAAGTAGGAGCGATAACCTCGCCCGCGTAAATACCCCATTCGAGGGCTGGCCGGTTGCTCCACATCAAACGGCCGGAGTCGTTTTTGAATCTGTACTGGCAAAGGCCGGGGCAACTTTACCGAAGCGTGATGCTGTTGACCTCCGCGTTACTGAAATGGTGCGCAGGGGAAAACCGATGACTAAAACCGGTATCATAAAAGACGTATCTGAAGTTGGTGGTTATCCCACGCTTAAATACGATGTAGCAGGGGTACCGGTTGACAACGATGGCGATGGCATGCCTGACCAGTGGGAAATCAAAAACAAACTTAATCCTAAAGATCCAAAGGATGGGGCTATGGATGCTGACGGGGATGTTTATACAAATGTTGAAGAATATCTTAATGGTACCAATCCGCAGGAAAAAATCAATTACCGCAATCTAGGCAACAACATCGATACAATTAGCTAAAATAATTTAATTCCAAAAACCTGGAGGCCAAAGATTCTGGAATGGAATGGTCTGAAATTTACAAAAGTAAAAGCCCGGTCTCGGAAGAGACCGGGCTTTTACTTTTTGACTATTAGCTATATTTGCAAAGTATGCATATACAATCATATGATATTAACCCTGCTTTGCAGCCGTATGTAAAAGTGATCTGCACCATGAACTGTGATGAAGATATGGATACCAGCCATATCCGTGTTTTGCCCGACACTTGTGTTGAGCTGTTTCTAAACTATACCAACAGATCTGTAGCCATGATCGACAACCAGTTATATGAACGTAGCATCGTTACTTTTCGGATGAGCCGTCCCATGGATGTGCAAATGCGCAAGGGGGCTGGGGTTATTGCCATTTGTTTCCAGCCGGGTATGGCCTATCAATTTATTCAAATCCCGATGCATGCATTGTCCGACACGAATACCGCCCTTGCTGATATCTGGGGTAGTATGGCGGCAGAGTTAGAGGATCAGCTAGCCGGTCTTCGTACTCATGAAGCCCGTGTAGCGCTGGTTCAAAAATATTTGATTAAACAATTGGCCTCAGCTAAACACGATTTGCAAGTAGCTTATTTTCTGAACCAGGCGCAGGTTTCTGACAGTTCAATTGCGGTAAATAAGCTTAGCAATGAAATTGGACTTAGCCAGCGTCAGCTTTCCAGAAGGTTTCAGGAAAATGTAGGCTTGTCGCCTAAAGCATATCTTCGTGTCTTCAGGTTCATACGATCATTGGAACATCTTAAAAAATATCCGCTTATTTCCCTTACAGAAGTTGCCTGCAGGAGCGGCTACTATGACCAGGCCCATTTTATCCGTGACTATAAGGCCTATACAGGGCATTCCCCTGGCGAGGTGGTAAATGCACCAAACATCTTGTTTTGACGTCCGTTTTGTACAATTTGAGGTCGTTGAATTTATGCAGTTTTGCAATATAAAATATTAACGATATGCGAAAACTAATATTAGGACTGGCCGTCACATTGGACGGATACATTGAAGGCCCCAACGGAGAATATGATTGGTGCTTCACCGATCAGGATTATGGCCTGAATGAATTCTTTGCCCGTATAGATGCCATTTTCATTGGGCGTAAAAGCTATGAAACAGCGCAGCAATACGCCGATAGCAACAATGGAGAACTGATTCCCGGTATGCCGCCAGTGACGGAATACGTATTTTCTAAAACGTTGACATCGGTAAAAGAAGGGGCCATACTGATATCGGGAGATAGTATTGCTGAAGCACGCAGAATAAAAGAGCAGCCTGGCAAAGACATATGGTTGTATGGTGGGGCTTCACTCTATGATGCCATGATGAGCGAAGGGTTGGTGGATGAATTGTGGCTATCTGTGCACCCGATATTGCTCGGCGGCGGTAAGCTCCTGTTCCGTAAACAGGATGGTAGAACGAGGCTCAGGCTCCTGGAAAGTAAAACCTATGAAACCGGTCTGGTTTCGCTCCGTTATGGCGTTGAAAATAGCTAGGAATTCCATTATGTTTGATGATTTTTTGTCAGAAATACCTATTTAGGGGTATTTTTTGCTTAGCGGGTGCTCAGTAAGTTTGCAAGCTAAATAGCTCAAAATCAAAAAACATGAAAAAGAATTTACTTATTGCATTTGCACTGATCATCTCCTTAATGGCATGCAAGAAGGAGAAACCGGCTGAACCGGTTATTGAAGAACGTAAACCCGAGGTTCTTATTAAAAACATCACCGAAAAACTGGCCGCTGCTGATAGCATCAGCACTTTTACTGAGGCATTGAAAAGCATAAACCTTACGGTTGAAGAAACTGCCCAGGGAATTACGGTTTTTGCCCCGCTGAACGAAAGTGCTGGAGTACCCGGACGGCTAGGTAAAGTGTCATCACATGGCAATACTACCGGAGCAAGATCTGTAAATCCAATTGCCGAGACTTCCAATGTTCCGCAACAGGGATTAACCGATTCGGTATTGCGGGACCATATTGTGAAAGGTGTATTTAAGTTGACGGATCTTACAGACGGTAAAGTGCTTACCGGATTAAGTGGTAAACAATTAAAGGTAAGCCGCTCTGCGGATACCATTTGGATCAACGGGGTACAAGTAGGTGGTAAAGAAATTTTGAATACCAATAATGAAGTCGTGTATACCGTAAAATCGACATTGACAGCAACAACAGTGACAGACGAGTTGCAATCTACTTCCATTGAGGTTACGGTTTGGGACGGAACATTGTGGGCAAGCACAAAACCTAAGGGTGAAGTGCTGGCAGGCGCTACCGTAACTCTTTATCGTACACAGCAAAATTATGCCGACAGTCTTGCCGCTTACAGTACCACAAGTGATGCTTCGGGTAAGGCATTGTTTAAATCGATAACGCCCGGAACTTATTATATTAAGGTAGCTGCCGGAGCAAAAAGTAATATTTTTAACCGCTCTGACAAACAGGGAGGATTGTATTCAGGCTTTGCCAGTGCGGGAATATTTCAAACGCAGACTGAAATTACTGCTGCTCCTGCGCAAACAGGCGCGCAACCGGGCGACTTTAAATGGATAGACACGAATGGCGACGGCGTTGTTAACAACAATGACCGCGTTACGCTACCTTATGAGCACGCTGCGGCTACAAACGGTGCATTGAAAAAGATAGAAATTTCCATTGGGTTACTAAAAAATAAACAATCGCTGTTCACAGAACAAGAGTTTTTAACTGGAATGGCCAATGCTGAAAATAACGTTGCCAGCTGGCAGAAAACTTTGGCTATTGCCGACGGACTCTTAAGTCACCAAGCGGTGATCGATTCAATTCCATTGGTTTTTAAGGCAAACTACCAATCTTTTGGCCTCTTTGCTTTTACGCCAACTAACCCCGGTATAACTCAAATCTGGCAACAAGGATACGCACAGATAGCAACGTTAAATGCTTTGCAAGAAAAGGCCCCGGCTGCGATGGCTAAACGTGCAGAAAAAATGAGCCAGTTGAAGGCGATACGGGCCTACGTTTATTTACAACTGCTTACTTATTTTGGCAATATTCCCTTGTTGCAAAACCCGGCCAACTTAACCAATACAAACCGGGCCGCGGTGTATAATTTCATTACTACCGAACTGGAGTCGGCTGCAGATTCGCTTTCTCTGGCAGCTGCCGGAGCGGCTAATCTGAACGGATTGTCTGTTAAAGTTTTGCTTGCGAAAGCAGCACTGCTGGAAAAAGATTATGCTAAGGTTTCAAATTTGACTAATGATGTGATCAATAGTGCTCAATATTCACTTGCAAGTCTAGGTTCGCAATTTAACGCCGGAAACGCGGAACTGATATGGAACAACTCGGCTAATATAGATGTCAATGTTAAAAATTACTTTTTTAACAGATCAATTTTACCATACCTGAGGCTCACAGAAGTTTACTTGATGTCGGCCGAGGCCCATTTAGCATTGAACAATACAAGCAATGCTCAGGCCAGGTATGCAGCCCTTTTGCAGCGCTCATCTTTACCAGTGCAAGCCGTTAACCAGGCCAATTTAAGAACATTGTGGACTAGTGAAATGAGGAGAGAAGGTGTTGCCTTTGTAAATCTGATTAGATGGGAAACCGCGGCCAATGAGTTGGCGCGATACTGTTTTGCAGCTGGAAAACATAACCGCTTGCCGATACCACAGCTGGTTATCGATCAGAACCCTGGAATGGTTCAGAATCCCGGCTATTGATAAAGCATTTTAAGAGAAAAATTCTCTATCGGGTACCCGAAAAAAAAGGGGGTTGTTCGATTTTTTCAAACAGCCCCCCTTTATTAGCCACATGTTTTATGATGATTAAAAGAGTTTTTCCTGTGGTGGTTTAACGCCCGACAGTCGAAGATATACTGTTGTTTGTCCCCGGTGATGTACCTGATGTTCAAATGCCTTTGCTAATGCCATTCTTTTAGACATATCGAATCTTCCAAACAACTTGACCGCCTCATCCAATTGCGCTTCCGACATCTTTTTTATTTGATCGATCACAAAATCATAGCTGGTCAGCACCAATTTGCTCACGTTAGATTTAGACTTGTCGACGGTTTTTTCCAACTCACCCTGACCAAACGGACTTTTCGTGCCTGTTGCTGCCGCAGTGAAACCATAGTTGGCATCTGCCACGTGTAATAGCTGCTCCGCAAAAGATCGCATTTCTGGAGTAGGCTTTAAACTATACCCACTATCAGGCATTGCATCCAGATATTCCTTAGTATAAGCTTTCGACCTTTCCCACTCCTTTACCAGATCAGCTACTTTTACCTGCGTCTTTGCCAATTGACTACCCATGATCAAACAAAGTACGACTGCTAAACTTTTTAATTTCATGTTTTTTGATTTTAAATTGATATTTAGATTTTTCCTTTTGATAAAATTACTGTTTTTTCCAATGTTGCCAACCATGCCAGTAACCAAATGCCTGAGTACGGATAGATTGGTCATTGAAACGATTATCAGGAATAACTTGTTTTGTAAATATTCAATTTTCGTAAAATGTCCGATGTTTTAGTCTAAATTGGCTGTAAAGTGTAGGCTATGAATTTTTAGCTTGCATTAATTCATTAATGAGCATTTTCATCTGCTGAAGTTTATTAACTAAATTATCCAGCAACCGCGCCAATCGCGGTGAAACGTCTTCGGGTGCTTTTTTAAGTAGTTCTATCGTCAAACCCAGCGCAAAAAAATCATTTTTCAGGTCATGGTGAACCCTATCCAACAATAGTTCATAGTTGGCAATCAGCGTCTCCCGATTTTCGTCGTTCTTCTCCATGAGCAGACATATTCACGTGATTAAAACGTATAAATGCATGAATTGTTGCTGATAAAGTGCCCGATCCGTTGCCTTGTTGTTATATAATAAAGCAGCCTGTAAACTAGTTTACAGGTTACTTTATCTAAATGAGATTCACGATTTTTTGCTTTTGTTATTTCGCAAAATAATTTCTAAGCTCACCGGTGGCTTCTGCGTAGTTCCAGCGGATCTGGTCTGCCTTGCCATCGCCATTGATGTCAGCAAAGTAAAAATTGGTGTTGGCACTTTGCGAGGTTCCTCTTAAAGAATAGATGGGGCCGTCAAATGTATTGGATGTTGTCGCATAATAGGCCTTTAGTTTGCCCAGGTAAAGGTCTGGTCTCCAGTAGATCTTATCAGCCTTGTTGTCTCCATTGATATCGGCAAAATAAAACACTGTTGATGCCGAAACACTGCTTGCTCCCGAATTGCTGAACGCAGTTGAGGCTGTAAAAGTGCCGTCGCCGTCCGACAGGTATACCATAGTTTTTCCTGAATTTAAGGTTGGGTGCCATAGTATTTTATCCATTTTGCTGTCACCATTTACATCAGCATAATAAAATGTGGTTCCCGCAGTGGTGCTGGCCCCTTCGCTGCCTGCAACAACCGAACCGCTAAAACTACCACCCGTAGTAGCTAAGTACACCCGTGTTTTACCGGAGTCGAAGGTTGAATTCCAATAAATTTTATCGGCTTTACCATCGCCATTTACGTCAGTAAAGTTGTAAACCGTGCTGGTGCCTGCGCTTGTGCCTTCGGGATTATCTACTACTGTTGCGCTGAAATTACCGTTGCTTGTAGCCAGGTAAACACGGGTGTGACCAGAGTTTAAGGTAGGATTCCATAGGATCTGGTCGGCCTTACCATCGCCATTTACATCGGCATAGTGATATCGGGTAGTAGAAAGGGTGGATGCACCTGCAGTATGCGCAATGCCCGGAGAGGCAAAAGTACCGTTGCCGTTCGACAAGAATACCTGTGGCTTGCCACTATCGTAGGTAGGGTTCCAGTATATTTTGTCATTTTTACCATCGCCGTTTACATCGGCAAAGTAAAAGTTGGTATTGGCGTTGGCACTTTTTCCATTGGCATCGACATGTGGACCGCCGAAGATTCCAGGAACAAAGGTGGCTATCACCGGCCAGTGATCTGAAGGCCAGTATCCGCCATAGCTGGTGGTAATAACATTTGAAGAAGTAAAGGCCATGCTCCGGTCGCTCATGATCCAGTCCAGCTTTGAATTGCCGGTGGCATCCCAGCCATGAAAGGTTAAGTCGCCGCTACTGTCGCCCAGTGCATCTACTACGTCAAGACCGTTTTTAAGGTCCGATATTTCGGTTGTACCAGGTTGCGCATTAAAATCGCCAAAAACAATTACCGGGAGGTTATCGGTATTGTACTGGTTCACCATTGCAACCAGTGCATTGGCATTTGCGATCCTCGTGGTTTGTGAATCAAACTGCCAATGGCTGTTGCTGATAAAATACCTGTTGGAGGTGCTGTTGTCCAGCAGCACTACCCAGGTGGCAGTATTGATGATAGGTGAAGCACCTAATTTTACCGTACCGCTACCTTGAAGTGTAAATCGTGACGTTTTATAAAAAATAGCTTTAGGCGTGCCGGTAATCGTAGTGCTATAATATTCTCCATAGCCCAATGTGGCCATCTGAGCTCTGAACCAGGTCTCAAAGAAGTTGTCAGAAAATTCCTGTACGCCAAAAACATCAGGGTTATTGTCTACAATAATCTGGCGGATGTTTCCTTTTCGCTGATCAAGACTTTGGGGATCTTCATCGTCATCATGCCTTACATTAAAAGACAATACTTTGAATGGGCTTTCTCCCGCAAGTAAAGTAGTGTTTGATAAGGCTTGAGGATGTGCTCTTTTAGCATCTTCATTAGGTTTGTTCATTTCTGCTTGCTTGCATCCTGCAAAACAGAGTGCGGCCGTTAAGGCCAGGATTGTTTTTTTTAGGCCCAACTGGCTTAAATTTGTTGTCTTCATTTTGATGTAGTTTTAAATGATATTTAGTTTTTGGTTACAAACTTTTTAAAATAACCCCACTCACATCATGATGTATTGCTATAGCTGCTTCATCTAAATATCTGTGTACATCAATCTCTTTTAAATATTAAAAAAAATATAATTTAATATTTATGAAGTACTAATATAACATTTTTTAACAAATAGAAATGTTATGTAATTAAAAAATAAATGTTATGAAATTAAAACATGGGGGATGCCATGAGGGATTGTGGAAGAAACGAAATATATCAATGCAACTCAAGAATACATTTCAGTTTGCAAGAAAAAAATACTAACCTTATAAAAAATTAAATATGAAAATGTCTCTTTTGACAGTGCTACTTGCATTGTTTACAACACTTTCTTTTGGCCAGGAAAATGATAGTTACAAATCGTCATTAAAGAAGCTGATGCAGGTGTCAGGTACGGAAGTTGCCTATAAAGGTGTGTTGAATCAAATGGTCTCCATGTTCTCGCAACAGCAATCAAATGTTCCTAAAGAATTTTGGGATGAGTTAAGTATTGAGATGAACAAAGATATATTCAACCAACTTGTTAATATGATATTGCCGATATATCAAAAGCATTTAACAGAGGCCGATCTGCTTGCAGTAATTGCGTTTTACGAGACACCCGTCGGTAAAAAATTCGCCGAGAAAACGCCATTAGTTACTCAGGAATCAATGCTTGCGGGTCAGGAATGGGGTAAACAAATAGGTCAAAAAGTAATCAATAAACTTAAAGCTAAAGGATATTTGAAAGAATAGACGAGCTATCAGCTTTAATCATTCTCAGTACTCAGTATCTTAAGCAGGATTTTTGTATTGGCAACTTTCAGTTTGGGGTTTAGGAGGTCTTTCCACAGGTCTCCTTTTTCTATCAGCCTTGCTGGAATCGTATCTACTGTAAATTGTCCAGGCTTTAGTTTTTCAGTTACTTCTTCCCATTCCAAAGGTGTGGAAACTGTAGGTTGTTTGCCTGGTCTTACCGAATAGGCTGCGGCAAGAGTGTCGGCCTCATCATTTTGGGAAAAGTCTACAAACAGTTTATTACCACGCTGATCTACCGATGTTTCCAGGGTGGTGATTTTCGGAATACGTTTATGGATCTCTGCGCAAATGTGCTCAGCTAAGTTTCTGGTCTGCGGATAGCTGAAGCCTTTGCAGGGAACAAAGATATGAATGCCGGTCTTGCCGGAAGTTTTAATAAAAGTAGTCAGTTTTTTTTCATCGAAATACGTTTTTGCCGCGAGGGCAGTTTTAACAGCTTTTTTAAAATCTTCATCGGATGGGTCGAGATCAATGGCGATAAAGTCTGGCTCAGCTGGATTTTGCGTGGTGGAGTTCCAGGGATTTAGGTCGATACAACCGAGATTGATGAGCCATAACAATGCAGGCAGGGTGTTGCAAACGGCGTAATCGATGACATCGGCTTTTCCTTTTGCTTTGTGCTTTCTTTTCGTGGAGTGGATATCCAGGAAATCGGGCTGGTTGGTCGTTTTCCAAAGCTTCTTTTCGATGTTGGTGAGCTGAAGCGTTTGGTTTTCTATTTGTATAGCGCCTTCAGATTTGATCTTTTCTTCAAATATTTTATTCCAGTTGCTTTCTGCAGGTAGTTTTGCCCTCGTGGATCGCTTGTTTTTTATTTTACCTTCCACCTCTGTATCCTGTTTTTCAGGCTCATCCATATGGGCAGCGCGGTTGCTCTGCCAGACCTTGGAATGACTGTCCATGGCCACTTCCAGCAAGGTATGGCCTGAAGATACCGAGCGGTCCTTTTTGCTGATGTCAGTGTCCAGCTCATGTCCGTCTTTAGCCTTTGTCAATAACCATGCATTTTCGGCGCGGTCGGGGGTTCTGATGAGGTTGAAC
The DNA here is from genome assembly GCA_946478755.1 of uncultured Pedobacter sp. The sequence goes on from CAMLDJ010000070.1 coordinate 11,262, forward strand.
TCACCTTTAAGTTTTTTGCCGTGCAGTATGATGCTGAGTTTATTTTTATAATAATGAGAAAGGAGCCAATGTTCCTGGGCCTTTTTTCCTTCGATCTTTTCGGCCGGTTCATACGTTCCATTATCCCATACCAGGACCGTACCGCCACCATATTGTCCTTCAGGAATAATGCCTTCAAAATCTTTGTAATCATAGGGGTGGTCTTCTACCGACATGGCCAGCCGGTGATCTTTAGGATTCATGGAAGGGCCTTTAGGCACTGCCCAGGATTTCAACACGCCGCGAATTTCTAAACGGAAATCGTAGTGCAGATGCGAGGCGTCGTGTTTTTGTACAACAAAGATCAATTTTTCGTTGTCGGATTTTCCGCCTGTCGGTTCAGGCGTCTCGTTAAAGTGGCGCTTCTCCTGATATTTTTCCAGCTCTGGTTGGCGCAAGTGTTCGTCTTTTGGCCCGCTGGCATCTTCTTCCTCCTCCTGCTCCTGAATTTCTTCCTCGATAATTTCAGCTTCTTCGGGCACTTCCCGAACAACATCTTTAGGGTCTTTGTCTTTTCTAAAGCCCAGGAAGGTAGCTGGTTTCCTGATCCGTCCAGATTTGGTCCAGGTAGCGAATTCGAAATTGGCAACGAGCTCCGGTTTAACGTAATGTATCTTAGCGCCCTTGGTATCCAGTATTTTATTGACAAAGGGAGATTTATCGGTTTCTATTTCCTGAAGCTTTTTCAAAATTCCGGGCATTTCAGTTTGCTTATACCCGCCACCCGAGCGACCTATCCAGGTAAATTTACCGTTTTCGTAAGCGCCAAAAAGCAGCGATCTGAAAGATCGTGATTTATCAGATTCTGCCCATCCTCCAATCACGAATTCCTGTCGCTTACTGGTGGGCACCTTCAGCCAATTGTAACTGCGGTCTCCAGGTATATAGGTGCTGTCTTTCTTTTTGGCGACGATTCCTTCCAGGTTATCTTTCAGCGCATGTTCGTATAGTTCCTTCCCGTCGTCGAAGCTTGCACTGAACAGAAAGATTTCCTGATCTTTTATAAGGCTTTGTAATAGTTCTTTGCGCTGGGTAAGTGGCAATCCCATCAGGTCGTTCCCGTCCAGGTACAGCAAGTCAAATACACAGTAGCGGATAGGGCTACGCTTGCCGTTATAGAGCTGCAGGCTGTCAAAATCCGGCTTGCCTTCCTCATTCAGCACAACCACTTCGCCATCCATCATCAGGTCATGTTTCAGATCGGTAAGCGCCTCAGCTATGATGGGATATTTCTTGGTGTAATCCAGCCCGCTTCTGGAATTCATTCTGACCGTTCCATCCTCCACCCGCGATACAATGCGGTAGCCATCCCATTTTAGTTCGTAAAGGTATTCATCACTTTCAACGGGATCTTTGACTAGCGTACAAAGCATCGGATCAACATGTTTGGGCATATTGCTGCCTGTTTTTCTTTTCGTAGCCATCAGTTTCTATTGTAAGCTATTAACACTTTAAAATAGAGTAGGTTTTACTCAAATCTGCCCGATGCAGGGTCATAGGCACATTCCAAACTATTCCCCCTGCCCGCTGTTAAGCCTTTAAATCCCTAACTTAAGAAGGGCCTGTAGTACATTTTTAATGAAGATTGCAACTTACAACATCAATGGCATTAATGGCCGGTTAACCATCTTGCTGCGATGGCTGGCAGAGGCACAGCCTGACGTGGTGTGCCTGCAGGAGCTTAAAGCAGAAACCGCCCGCTTTCCTGTGGCAGCAATTAACAAGGCCGGTTACCAGGCCATTTGGAAGGGAGAAAAAAGCTGGAACGGGGTAGCCATTCTCTCAAAAACCGAGATCAGGGAGTTGCGTGATGATCTGCCGGGTGAGGATAAAAGCTTTATCCATAGCCGGTATATTGAAGGCTTTACCAATGGTTTGGTGATCGGATGTATTTACATGCCCAACGGCAACCCCTATCCGGGGCCTAAGTTTGATTATAAGCTCAGGTGGTTCGAGCGCCTTGCTGCGCATGGCAAGACCTTACTGAAATCGGGCCTTCCGGTGATGCTGGTCGGCGACTATAACGTTATGCCGACAGAGCTGGACGTCTACAAGCCAGAAAAATATCTGGACAATGCGCTTTTTCGACAGGAAACCAGGGATGCGTTTTATGCCCTGGTAGCACAAGGATGGATAGATGCGCTGCGGGAAATGCATCCAGGAGAAAGGATTTATACGTTTTGGGACTACCTGCGCAATGCTTATGGACGTGATGCCGGACTTAGGCTAGATCATTTTCTTTTAAACCAGGAGCTTGCTGCAAAGCTAAGATCATGTGGCGTTGATAAGCATGTACGGGAATGGGAAAAATCCAGCGATCATGCGCCGGTTTGGATTGAGCTATCTGATGGCGATGTTAGATCGGTTTCTGTTGGTTTGAGTGATGAAGTTCAGAAACTACTCCATGCTGCGCCCGCTACAGAAATGCCGCGGAAACTGAAACCCATGAAAGCAACGCAAGTGGATAAACCCTTTCATGAACCGGGATGGATATACGAGATAAAATGGGATGGCTACCGGGCTCTGGCACTGGTGGATGGCGGCAAGGCTGAGCTGGTATCCCGCAACAACTTGAAATTCGACCATTTTTCCCCGGTCAATAAGCAGCTGCAAACCTGGGGAATTCGGGTCGTGTTGGATGGGGAGGTTGTGGTGCTGAATGAATCCGGGGTAGCCGATTTCGGTGCCTTGCAGAACTGGCGGAATGCACCCGAACTAACATTGGCCTATTACGTATTTGATATTTTGTGGTATGAAGGGAAGCTGCTTACGGGTTTAACGCTCCTGGAGCGTAAGGCTATTCTAAGAGAAGTCGTGCCGACACATGATGATCTGGTAAGAATTAGTCAGACTTTTGAAACTGATGGGCTGAGTTTCTATGAAGCCGCTAAAAAAATGAAATTGGAGGGAATCATTGCCAAGAGGGTGGATAGTGTCTATTCCAGCGACGTCAGGTCAAGAGAATGGCTGAAAGTTAAAGCAAAATTCCGGCAGGAAGTGGTCATTGCCGGATATGCACGCAATGAAGATTCCAGCAAAAATTTTAGTGCTTTAGTGGTTGGTGTATATGATAAAGCGGGGCAGTTAACTTATATTGGTAAAGTTGGAACGGGCTTTAATGACAAGGAGCAAAAGATACTGCTTAAACAGTTTGCTTTACTTGAAACCAAGGTTTGTCCATTTGAGGTCGAGCCGGATGTCGATGAACCTTCCCGTTTCAGACCGCGCAGGCTGGGAGCTAAGCCGACCTGGCTGCGGCCGGAATTGGTTTGCGAGATCGAGTTTGCCGAGGTCAGCAGAGATGGCAAGCTGCGCCAGGCTTCCTATAAAGGTCTTCGTGAGGACAAAGATCCCAAAGAAGTGGTCTTAGAAATTGCTGCTGCTACCGAGGATATTCTTTCGGATGTTGAAGCTCCTTCAGATGAACAGCATGATGCTGCGTTGCCTTCAAATCCGATTGTCCGGCCTCAGCAAAATAAAGTGGGCATCAAGCATAAGATGCCGGCTAAACCGCTGCTTACCGGGACCGGGGAAACCGCAGAAAAAAATATTGATGGCCGTTTGATGAAGTTTACCAATCTGAATAAGCTTTACTGGCCGGAGGATGGCATCAGCAAGCGGGATATGTTCAATTATTATGACCAGGTGGCGCCGTATATGGTTCCATACCTGCTAGACAGGCCAATGTCATTGAACCGTTTTCCGGGTGGAATCCACGGGCAGACTTTTTACCAAAAAAATGTGAGCGAAGCTGCCCCTGCCTGGGCCCATACCATGCCACACACGAATGAAAAAGGCGAAGAGAAAGCATACCTGGTGGGGTATGACCGATCAACGCTGCTTTGGATGGCGAGCTTAGGATGTATTGAAATGAATCCCTGGTTTAGCCGGGTGCAGTCACCAGACAACCCCGACTACTGCGTGATTGACCTGGATCCTGATAAAAATACCTTTGAGCAAGTTATTGAAGCAGCGCAAATTACACGCAAGGTTTTGGATGCTATGGGAGTGCCGAGTTTTCCGAAAACTTCAGGCTCTACCGGAATCCATATTTATGTGCCGTTAGCGGCGGAGTATAGTTATGACCAGTCGCAGCTTTTTGCGCAGGTAGTGGTTAAACTGGTTCACCGCGAGATTCCCGATTATACTTCATTAGAGCGCATGGTTTCCAATCGAAATGGAAAGATGTATCTGGATTTTTTACAAAACCGACCAGGTGCAACCATTGCAGGGGTTTATTCGCTGCGACCTAAGCCTGGGGCAACGGTTTCTATGCCTTTGCATTGGGATGAAGTAAAGCCCGGACTAACGATGCGTGATTTTACCATTCATAATGCGGCAGCCAGGCTCCGGGAGACCGGAGACTTATTTACAGGAGTTTTGGCTGAAGGAATTGATATGGCAGCAGCTATTCAGCTCGCCAGGGAAGCTTTCAGTTAAAGCATGAGTTTAAAGGAAATTACCTGTGAAAAGCGTATAGATTATTGTGTATACAAAAATCCTTCTCATTGTGTATATTTGTTCTGATAACTGACGCTCGCTCTGGTTGCTACCTTAAAAACAATTAACAGCGTATGGAATCGATTATTGTACAAGATACTGATGCCGCGATACTGGATGTATTAACCCTGGCATTGCAAATGGAAGGGTTTCACGTCTGCCCCATACAAGGTGAACATGAAGATTTTCTGGCCGTGATTGATCAGCTCCGGCCACATGTTGTCATGCTGGATTTCAGCCTCAGCGGCGAAACAGCCAAACAGATTTGCTTTAAAATCAAGTCGAGTTATCCTCATCTGCCAGTGATCGCACTCAGTTGTAATTACAATATCGACAGGCTTTACGGCGAAGGTGGTTTTGACGATTATATCAGAAAGCCCTTTGACCTGGATTTATTGTACAAAGTGCTCAGGAAACACATTCCACCGAAAGCCGCTCAAGCCAAGAGTATGGTCTAATAATTATACAGAGGATCCAATAAAAGAATAATACATCCATGCAATTCAATATCGGGATATTGCATAACCAGCTGTTGGCCTGAAATTGGTCAGACTTTGTTCGACCAATTTGACGCTACCCATTTATTTCAGATCCTTTTTACCGTTAAAGCTAGTAATGGTACTTCCATCATAACGATGCACCCCATTTAAAGTGCCAAACCACATATTTCTTTTATTATCTTCTAAAATCCCGAAAATCATTGGTTCATTTGTTATTTCGCTTACAGTCGGCTTTATATTGGACAATGACTTTTCATCATAGCGGGAAAGTACCCAACCGCGGGCATTAGAACTTTCTGAACTAGTCCAAATATTGCCTTTTTTATCTTCGTAGATATAACCAACAAACTTCTGGGTAAAATTGGTAAATATATTGCCGTCATAGCGCCAAAGGCCATCATTGCCCCCGAGCCAAATATTGCCTTTTTTATCTTCGATTATCGAACGAACATTCGCAAAAGGTTTTCCGTCTTTATTGGTTATAGTGGTAAATGTCTTTCCATCATAAATGCAGGCATAGCCCCTTGTGCCAAACCAAAGTTTTCCTGTTTTGTCTTCAATGATAGCATTCACATCATTATGCATCCAACTACCTTCCGGAATTGGCTTTTGGTAAACTGAACTATGCAAAGAATCAGCAGAAGTAACGGCGGGGGCTTCTTTCATTTTAAAATTCCGAAAGGATTTCCCATCGTAAAAGCTTGCCCCGTCTGTTGTGCCGAACCAAATATTACTGGACTTATCTTCATAAATAGTTGTGACCACATTATTGGCGAGTCCCTCCCTGGTTGTAAAATTTCTAAAGGATTTCCGATCGTAATAATAAACACCTGAGCCAATAGAAGCGAACCAAAAATTTCCCTTTCTATCTTCTAAAACAGAAAAAAAACGCGCCGAACTTACTTTACTTGTAATATTGGTAAAAGATTTTCCATCATATTTAAAAATACCCTCCCATGAAGCAATCCAAACGTTGCCCTTTCTATCTTGCTTGATTGTACGAACGATGCTGTTGGGTCCGTGGGAAATAACTACTTCTTTGCTTTCAGACTTGATATTTCCTTTTGAGAAGCCTGTTTTGTTTTGTCCTTTACAGGAAGTGCAATAGATGAACATTAAGAGCAAGGTATATATGAGTACGTATTTCATGATTTTTTCTATTTAATTATAGGCAACAGAAACATTGCTACACCTATCTGCTGCGTTACTTTTTTAAATTTCTTTTGATTTTTTTTCTAGCTGGTATTACCTAAAAAACTGAAGTAAAGCTAAGTTGGCGCTTTCCAAAACAATTTGCTTTTTTTAACATCGAGCTGATAAACAACATCTTGATCGCCATTTTTTTTATTTTTCATATCCTATCAAAATTGATTCAGCGAATCTACTTTGATATTTTTCGGCTTGAGAGATTTGGATTGTAAATAAAAATGTAAACTTTGTAAATAAAAAAATGACATTATGAATGTTAGCCGAAATCTCACCGCGGGAAAACACAAGTATTTGTTCGGATTGATACTACTCTTGTTTATCTCTGTAATCTGCGTGGTTTTCACTATGGCGGACAGTGAGGATTTCGACATCGCCAGGCGGGAAGTTTTACTCCGCAGGATTGGGCATGAACTGCTTCTGCAGTCGGGCGACAGTACATCAAGGGTGCTCCCGGTAGAAAAGATCTCAGAAAATGTATACAAAATCCGGTTTGAGAATGATCTTACTTTTCAACCGGACTCCCTGGTGAATACTACCCGACGTTTGCTGGCTAAAGCCCCCCTCGCACGTGACTATGTTGTTAATGTTCTGAACTGTGGCAACTCCAGTGTAGCCTATGGATACGCTATATCCAAAAATAAAAAAGATGATATTGTAGCATGCATAGGAAGAAAGCAACCTAGAGCATGTTACATGATCGAGGTTAAATTCAAACCGACGGGCATAAATATAGCAAAGAATGGATATCTTCTGGGCAGCCTGCCAATTTTAGCATTTGTTGGTTTTATATTTTTGAGATCAGTTAAGCTGCGAAGAGCCTTACCTGACGGTCAGTATATGGACATATTAACTTTAGGGGCGGTGTTGTTCGATGCGAAGAATCGGAGGCTCATAATAAACGGAAAAACAATAGACTTAACTGGAACTGAAACACGCGTATTGCGCATTTTCGCGTTATCTCCTAACGAGACTATAGAGAGAAGCCGGCTGCAAAAAGAGATCTGGGAAGATGAAGGTGTTATTGTGGGGCGTAGTCTGGATATGTTCATATCAAAACTTAGAAAAAAATTGGAATTTGATCCGAATATCAAAATTGTTGTTATACGCGGCAAAGGATATAAGCTTGAAATTTGCTAGTCTATCGAACAAATCAATTTGACTAGCACAAAGTGCTCAGGAAACACATTTCACCGAAAGTTGCTCAAGCCGAGAGCATGGTATAACTCGAATTGGAAACCTGGCAACCAACAAAAAAACCAAATTTTTCCACATTTATAAAAATACTAACAATTTTAGCTTTAAATTTGTTGTTTAAAATGGTGGACTAATAATGTTAGTAATCTGTTTAATCAACTAATGATGAATTCAAAGAGGGAATTGGTAACTAAACTCCAGCAGGATATTCTGTTGTGGCAGGGCTTTAAGCCGCAAGTAGCTGCGGCTACTGACCGGATTGGCCTGGGTGAGCTGGAGTCGGCTTTTCCGAACGGGGTGTTTCCGAAACGGGCCATTCACGAATTTATTAGCGTTTTTCCGGAGGATTCCGCGGCCAGCGATGGTTTTATCGCAGGCTTACTGGCGGTATTGATGGAGGAAGGCGCAGCCTGCGTATGGATCAGTACCGCACGCCGTTTGTTCCCGGCATCTTTGCGGACATTTAATGTGGAACCAGAACGCATCATCTTTATGGATGTGAAAACTGAAAAAGATGTCCTATGGATCATGGAAGAGGCATTGAAATGCGCAGGCCTTGCTGCCGTAGTAGCGGAGATAAGTAATTTAAGTTTAATTGAATCGCGACGGCTGCAACTGGCCGTAGAGGAAAACGGAGTAACCGGCTTTATCCTGCGTAAAGACGCCCGAAAGGCGAACAGTACCGTCGCAACTGCACGGTGGCAGATCAGTCCTTTGCCCAGTGATACTGAAGATGGATTGCCTGGCCTGGGTTTTCCGCGCTGGCAGGTCAAGCTGCTAAAAGTGCGCAGTGGCAATCCTGGTACCTGGGTAATGGAATGGGCAGGTGATGGCTTCCGGCAGGTAGCTGCTAAAAAAAATATTATGGTATAGACTGAACCGAGGGAAAGACAAATTGGATAAGTGGTATGCAAAAGCGTTATGTTTCTATATGGTTCCGCCACCTGTTGGCTGACTGGCAGCTCATCCGCCGCCCGGAGCTAAAGAACGTGCCCTTCGTTTTTGCTGCTCCTGATCATGGGCGTAATATGGTCACTGCGGTCAGTCCCTTTGCCGCTTCACAGGGAATCTACATAGGCATGAAGGCCGCGGATGCTAAAGCGATTTGCCCAGGCCTTAAAGTGCTGGATGATAAGCTAGGCAGGGCCGCTACATTATTAAAAGGACTTGGGGCCTGGTGCATCCGGTATTCACCAGTTGTAGTGGTTGACGATTTTTCTGTTGATGGTTTGTTGATGGATGTGAGTGGTTGTACCCACCTTTGGGGCGGGGAGGGGGAATATTTGAAAGAGATCATATCTAGGCTAAAAGGTAAAGGTTATACCGTGCGCCTTGCCATGGCAGATACTCCCGGCGCGGCATGGGCAATTTCACGATTTGGCACTGTTACACCCCTCATTCCTATAGGTGGGCATACAGAGGCTTTACTTCCACTACCACCAGAAGCCTTGCGGCTTGAGGCAATTACGCTGGCAAAGCTGCAGAAGCTTGGTTTTTACCAAATCAAAAGCTTTATCGGAATGCCGCGCTCCGTACTTCGCAGGCGGTTCGGCGAGGATTTTTTAGGCCGGTTAGGGCAGGCACTCGGTACAGTCGATGAAATCCTGCAACCTGTTCAGGTACCGGTACCTTTTCAACAACGCTTGCCCTGTCTGGAGCCTATTAAAACACGCAACGGAATAGAAATAGCGATCAGCAAATTGCTTGAGAACCTTTGCCTGCACTTAAAAAATGAAGGAAAGGGATTGCGTACTGCTATACTGACCTGTTACCGAATTGATGGAGAAATTGTTCAGATTGATATTGGCACTAACGGGGCTACCCATAACGTAAACCATTTGCTGAAACTTTTCCAGCTTAAAATTGAACAAATACGCCCGGCTTTGGGTATTGAACTGTTTGTGTTGGATGCACCGAAAGTTGATGAGGTAAGCCTTGAACAGGAGACGCTTTGGACAGGCAGTCCTGGTCTGGATAACCAAAGCGTGATTCAGCTGCTTGACAGGGTAGCAGGTAAAGTGGGTTCTGGGGTCATTCACCG
>CAMLDJ010000071.1 GCA_946478755.1 uncultured Pedobacter sp.
ATAGTCCACCGGTAGTTTCCCATTTTGGTCTCTTTCATTATATTTGGTTTAATTTATAATTTGTTTCAAATTTATATGTTCTGCTCTTTGTGTTTTTAACAGGATCTTTTGGCAGCCAATATATGTAATTCTCCTTGATTACACGTGTCAAAAATTCTTTACCTGGTCTCATTGCTCCGATTGGGCTGCTTAATCCAGCCTCAGAATACCGATCTCAAGCAATTCTACATAATAATTATAAGTAAAAACAATCTTCATTAGAAAATATTTACGCAATCGTTATCGTGTTTGCGAAGGACTCAATATAGTTTGGCTAATTAATAAACGATATTAACATTTATGCGGTACCCTTAATAGGAAAGGTCAATTTTGTAGAAATTCCTGCCCCATATAAGATCATATGGAGCAGCTGAACCCGCAATTAGCTGTAAAGGAAATACTAAACAGCCATCTTCAAATCAATTAGTTTGCTAATTCCAGGATGAGGTCATCCATATTAACCATGGTACCAGCTGGCAATGTAATTGATTTGATAACGCCATCCGTTATAGCCGAGATATTTGACTCCATTTTCATGGCCTCGATCATAAATAGTGGCTGATTCTTTTTAACCCGGTCACCCGGTTTCACAAAGACTTTTGACAGCAGGCCCTGTAAAGGCGAGCCAATATGGTGGGGTAAATCCTTTTCGGCCTTACGGTTCTCCAGTTTAACTACTTTTACAGACTTATCCTGAATTTCGATGTTCCTCGTCTGCCCGTTTAACTTAAAGAATACCGTACGCATGCCATTATCATCAGCAGGGCCAATAGAAAGCAAGCGGATGAGTAATGTTTTTCCTTTAGCAATCGCTATGGTTGTCTCCTCCCCTGGTTTCATACCATAAAAGAAATATCTGGTTGGGATAACCGATACATCACCGTATAACCTGAATACTTTTATTGCGTCAGCAGTTACCTTTGGATAAAATTTATACGCAAGGTACATGGTATAACTCAGGTCATCTCCAAACTCCTTTTTAAACGCCTCAAATTCCCGCTCCAGATCAAGTGATGCCAGATGTTTATTCGGGCGATCCGTAAAAGGTGTTTTTCCTTTTAACAAAATGCGTTGCAGTTCTTTGGGAAAGCCACCTTCAGGCTGGCCAATTTCGCCCATAAAAAACGACACGACAGATTCCGGAAAGGAAAGTTGCTCTCCCTTGGCAAAAATATCTTCAGGTGTAATCTGATTAGCTACCATAAACTGGGCCAGATCCCCCACTACTTTAGAACTGGGTGTTACCTTTACGATGTCCCCAAAAAGATGATTTACATCTGCATATCGTTGCTTAATCAACCCAAACTGATCTCCTAGTCCCAATGCAATTGCCTGTGGTTTTAAGTTGGAATATTGGCCGCCGGGAATTTCATGCTCAAATACCTCTGCAGAACTTGCTTTTAGGCCAGATTCGAAAGGATAATAATATTCCCGTACGGTCTCCCAGTAATTGGAATAGGCATTCAAAGATTTTTGATCATATGGATTTTCGCGTTCATGAAAGCGCATCATCTCTACAATTGAATTGAAATTGGGCTGGGACGTTGTACCTGACAAAGCGCCCAAAGCACAATCAATTACATCAACGCCAGCCTCTATGGCCATCAAATAGGTTGCCGTCTGTAAGGAAGAGGTGTCGTGCGTATGTAAATGGATCGGTATTTTGACGGTATCCTTTAAGGCTTCAATCAACAGTTTTGCCGCATAAGGTTTTAATAAGCCGGACATGTCTTTAACCCCAAGAATATGGCTCCCCGCATTTTCAAGGTCCCTGGCAAGCTTTAGATAGTAGTCCAGACTATATTTACTGCGCTTAGGATCAAGTATATCACCGGTGTAACACAGTGTACCTTCGGCAAGTCCTTTCGTCTTCCTGCGCACCATTTCTATACATGGAGCAATATTTTCCATCCAATTCAGGGAATCAAATATCCTGAAAATGTCAACTCCCTTTTCCCAGCTCTTTTCAACGAATGATTCAATTAAATTATCCGGGTAAGCAGCATAGCCAACGCCGTTACATCCTCTGATCAGCATCTGGATCAATATATTGGGCATAGCTGCTCTTAGCTTTTCCAGGCGCCGCCAAGGATCTTCATGTAGAAATCTTAAACAAACATCAAACGTTGCGCCGCCCCATGCTTCCATGCTAAAAGTTTGCGGATGATGCTTGGCAAATCCCTCTGCCACCTTAAGGATATCATAGCTGCGCATGCGGGTAGCCAGCAAAGATTGATGGGCATCTCTGAAAGTGGTATCGGTATAATGTATTTTTTTTTCCGCTTTAAGCCATTCTGAAAAACCTTCAGGTCCCAGCTCCGTTAAAAGATCTTTAGTACCTTTTGCGTAGGAAATGGAATGATCAATACCTGGTATTTCCGGCTTATCGAGTCTTTTATTTTCATCAACAACCCTTACATCCGGGTTGCCATTTACAGACACTTCGCCTAGGTAGGTTAAAATTCGCGTTCCTCTGTCCAAACGCTTCTGAGATTCAAAAAGTTCGGAATGTTCCTGTATGAAATTGACTGTTGCCTTTCCTTGAATAAAAGTCCGGTGATTTATTAAATTCTCAAGAAACTGTACATTATTTTTAACGCCTCTGATCCTGAATTCACGCAGGGCCCTGTTCATCTTTCTGGCCGCATCTTCCAGCGTAGGACCACTTGTACTTACCTTAACCAGCATAGAATCGAAGAAGGGACTGATCTTCATTCCCGGGTAGGTACTGCCCTCATCAAGCCGTATTCCAAATCCGGTCGCGTTTCTATACGTAATCAGCGTACCGTAATCCGGTTTAAAGTCATTTGCAGGGTCCTCGGTGGTAATACGGCACTGCATTGCAAAACCATTGCACATCACGGTATCCTGACTAGACAGGTTTATTTCTTTATCGGCCAGATGGAAACCATCCGCTATATATAGCTGAGTTTTTATAAGGTCAATTCCGGTAATCATTTCGGTAACCGTATGTTCAACCTGTATTCTTGGATTTACCTCTATAAAATAAATATTTTCCTGCTGGTCAACCAAAAACTCCACCGTTCCAACATTATTATACTTTACTGCTTTTGCTATGGACGTGGCATAATGATAAAGTTGCTTTCTGGTCTGCTCACTTAAATTTAACGAAGGGGCGACCTCTACTACTTTTTGAAAACGGCGTTGCACCGAGCAATCCCGTTCATAAAGATGTACCACCTCACCATAATTATCCGCAACAATCTGCACTTCTATATGGCGTGGACGGTCTATAAACTTTTCCAAAAAAACCGTATCGTCACCAAAGGCATTCTTAGCTTCACTCCTGGCTTCAAAAAATCCCTTCTCTAATTGTTCGTCATTCTTTACGATCCTCATGCCCCTGCCACCGCCTCCTGATGCTGCTTTGATCATCAGCGGGTATCCTATCCGCTGGGCCTCCGAAAGTGCCACCTCAATAGCGTCCAGCTCTTGTTCGTTACTTTCAATAATCGGCAGACCGGCGGTTTTAGCCACAGTTTTAGCGGTAACTTTATCACCCAAAGCCCGCATCACATCAGGCCGGGGGCCTATAAAGATGAGATGATTTTCAGCACATTGCCTTGCAAACTCTTCATTTTCAGATAAAAACCCGTATCCTGGGTGTATGGCATCTGCTCCGCTATACTTAGCCATTTGTATCATACCGGCAATATCCAGATATGGTTTCAGTGGTTCGTGATCTTCTCCTATCTGATAGGCTTCATCGGCTTTATACCGATGAAGCGAGTATCTATCCTCATAAGTATAAACCGCTACAGTCTGAATGTCTAGTTCACTACAGGCACGCTCTATACGGATGGCAATTTCGCCCCGATTGGCAATCAGAACTTTCTTAATGTTCATGGTTTTAGTATTAGTGCAGCAAAAATATTACAATTACACTAAAAGAACCACATCTAAACGCATTTATTATCAGGGTGTTGTAGTGTTAAAGATACACTAACAGCATTAAAAAAGGCCTTTTAATGAATGTTCAGACGTTCTTTTCAGCCCGCCGCTAAATGATTAATATTTTTATAACATTAGGATAGCTGATGGTCGAAAAGTACAACATTTCTGAAAAACTAGACCAACCCAGGGATTTCAACCATTTCGTCAACGTCTTTTTCATAATCTACACCAGCCACATCAAAGCCAAACAGATTTAAAAAGTCCCTTTTATAGCCAGCCAGATCACCAATCTGCGGTAAGCTTTCGGCCGTTGCCAAAGTCCATAATTCGGCAACCTGGCGCTGGACATCCTCCCGCATTTCCCAGTCGTCAATGCGGATTCTGCCGCTTTCATCGGTTGGCAATTCATTGCCATGGTACAGCCTTTCGGCAAACAACCGTTGTATTTGCTCAATGCAACCCTCATGCAGGTTCTTTTCTTTCATCACCTTGTAAAGCAGGGATATGTAAAGAGGGATGACCGGTATAGCCGAACTCGCCTGTGTAACCAGCGCTTTATTAACAGAAACAAAAGCCTTTCCGTTCAGGTCTTTCAATTTATCTGTGATGGTAAATGCGGTGGCCTCCAAATGATCTTTGGCCCTGCCAATCGTTCCTTTCCTGTATACTGCCTCTGTCAAAGCTGGCCCGATGTAAGAGTAGGCCACGGTAGTTGCTCCCTGAGCCAGCAAACCGGCGGCCTTCAATGCGTCCATCCACATTTCCCAGTCCTCACCGCCCATAACCGCCACAGTATGTTCAATTTCTTCTTCGTTAGCTGGCGAAATGGAAACTTCTGATACGGTGCCAGTATGAAAATCTACTGTTTTGTTGGTAAAAATTTCATCGCCAATTGGTTTTAACACCGAATTATGTATCAGGCCTGTTTTAGGATGTACTCTTCTTGGTGAAGCTAAACTATAAACCACGAGATCAACCTGGCCCAGATCTTTTCTGATCAAGTCAAGTGTTTTGTCTTTTATTTCATCAGAGAAAGCATCTCCATTGATACTCTTTGCGTACAATCCTGCTTTAAGTGCTTCCTGTTCAAAAGCTGCGCTATTATACCATCCTGGGGATGCCGGTTTTCCAGGTGCAGGCGGTTTTTCAAAAAAAACACCAATAGTAGCTGCGCCAGCACCAAACGCACTGGTTATTCTGGATGCAAGACCAAATCCTGTGGATGCTCCAATAACCAGTACTTTCTTCGGACCATCAATACTTCCCCTGGATTGTACATAATTGATCTGGTTGATTACATTTTGTTCACATCCTTTTGGATGTGCGGTAAGGCATATAAACCCGCGCATTTTAGGTTCAATAATCATAAAGGAATTTTCTTAGGTTAATAAATAGAGATGGATTATCATTAGGGCAAAATAACTAAAATAATTCGACATAACATCCCATCAGCTGTCAGGGCTTTGATGTCCACCATTTTACAGTACCATCTCCCTGTACAACTTTTGTAGCGTTTCCTTCGCGTTTGTACATAAGCCGGCATGCGTCCTTGAGGTCTGCAGCACTGTGCTTCGGGTAGCAGTAAGCCAGCGAAATCTGGAAGCTATATCCAGTTTTCCAATCGTGCCCGCCTGATCACCTCCCTCACAGATCCGCTCAAATGAGGAAAGATTTTCCTTAAGCACGTCACCATCCAGATCCTGGCAAAAAGCATTTAATTTCTGGGTGTTCAACTCAAACAGAACGCCAAGAAATTTCTGTTTTGAGCAATAAACGATCACACCTATATTGATGAACTCCTCGCGCTCTACCCTGGGCACAACACGTAAAATGGCATACTCAAATAAGTCCTTCTCTTGCATCTTGCGCTGCTTTAACAAAAATTTCGGAATTGGTTAATCTGGTTTGCAGGAAATGGACATAGGCCTGCCGGTGTGTTTCCGGAGTATCAAATGAATGCTCATCTGTGAGCCATTCGTATGGTATTAATCCGGCAATCGCTTCAATACGTTCAGGTACAAGCAGGGCACGGAATTCCCGGTCAACCTCTTCTAATTTTGAAGCCATCGGTAGTAGCACATGATCTTTGATCAACAGAAATGGGCGCAAGGCCTGTTTTTCCCAGTTTTCCCAGGAATGATGAAAGTATAAAGAAGCGCCATGATCAATTAACCAAAGTTCCTTATGCCAGATCAGCATATTGGTATTCCTTGCCGTACGGTCCATGTTCGTAAGCAAACAATCCAGCCAGACAATCTGGGAGGCGAGCTTGGGGTCGACTACAGTAACCAGCGGATCAAAGGTTATCGCACCTGAAAGGTAATGCAAGGCAAGATTTAAGCCTTCACTGGCCCTCAGCAAATCCTGTATCTCTTCATCAGGTTCTATTCTCCCAAATGCCTCATCCAAACTCGCAAATACAATTTCCGGCACACGCAATCCGAGGGCACGGGAAATTTCAGCGCCAAATATTTCTGCAATCAATGCTTTAGTCCCCTGCCCGGCACCACGGAATTTGAGTACATATAAAAAACCATCATCGGCTTCCGCGATTGCCGGCATCGAGCCGCCCTCTCTTAATGGCGTTACATACCGGGTTACATTAACAGATCTTAATGTGAGTACACTCTCGTTCATATCAGCTTAGTCAAGGTACGAAACCTGTCTTTTTGAAGGGATTGGTTCCGGATTGGTTTTCTTATTGTTGTAGTAATAAATGCCTTCCGCTTCAAAATAATTCAGATGTTTTTTCAGGCGAAGCTGAAAATCATCGAAATCCTTCAGATTTCCAGGCGTCCATGCGGCCTCGGCCAGCGCACTGATCCTTGGGAAAAGGAGGTAATCCATCCGTTGATTGCTATTCACCGTTTCTGTCCATAAATTGGCCTGAATCCCCAGAATGTATTTTTCCTGATGCTGTGCTTCAGGAATCTGGTCATGTGAAAAATCATACACTTTTTGAAGTGAACTATACTCCCCATCCTTCCATCTTCTCCCTGAAATATCGGTACTGTCCTGTACAAAGTCGAAATACAAAGGTACCCTTGGACATAACACAACTGGAATTCCCTTGTTTAATGCGGTTTTAAGTACATCGGTCTTATCATGTCTCCACCAGAATACGATGGTGTTTTTTGCAGGTAAGTCAGCATCGGTAACCTCATCCCAGGCCAGTACCTTGTTGTTCATTTTAATAATGGAATCCGCCATTCTTTTAATAAAATAATACTCAACAGCTTTCAGATCTTTCAATCCATTTGTCTTCATTAATCGTAATACCTCGGGATCAGTATTCCATTTTTTATTTCCGAAAGCTACCTCGTCGCCACCTATATGGACCATTTGGGAAGGAAAGAGGACGTCAGTTTCTTTCAGGATATTGGTCAGGTACTGATAAGTAGCCTCCTTCCCCGGGTTAAAAGTGAATTCCGGATATTTATCTGTACCACCACCACTATATTCCGGATAAGCCATGTTCGCAGCGGTAGCGTGTCCTGGCATGTCAATTTCAGGAATTACCTGAATATGCCGCTCCGTCGCGTACCCCACAATTTCATTAATGTCTTCCTGGCTGTAGTATTTTGCCGGGGCATATGGGTTAAAATAATTGCCAATCCCCCCTATCAATGCCAGTTTAGGGTATTTTTTGACTTCCATACGCCAGCCGGGTTGATCTGTTAAATGCCAGTGAAAACGGTTCAGCTTATAAAAAGCCATCCAGTCCAGCAATTGTTTTACCTTTTCTTTTCCAAAGAAATACCTGGATTCATCCAGCATAACACCTCTCCAGCCATACCTCGGACGATCAGCTATCTTCCAGCAAGGCACAGCCAGGCCGTCAGATTGCCTGATGAGTTGCAATAAGGTGCTGATGCCATTAAATAAGCCATCCGTGCCTGAAGCAGCTACAGTGATGGCCTTAGTACTCATGTTCAAATCGTAGCTGGCATTCTCTTTCGATCTCCTGGAATTCAGTTTTAACACAATAGCCGGAGATGATTTTGCTGCATCAACAATGCTAATGGCAATTTTTCTGTGTTTTAGCAATTCCTTTTGTAGGTAATGTGCCAATGGTTCAAGCGATGGCTCATCTACCTGTATCACCGTCTGATCTGTAAGCGCAAAGTATCCTTCCACTTTGCTGGAATTTGAAGGAAGCGGAATCACAGGACAGGTTTTATCCGGGTTGCTCCCTGCCTTGTTCTCGATCCTGCGGGGGGACACGTTATATGCAGAGGTTAGCATACAGACAAAAATGATTAAACATAGAATTGATAAGCGGGTGATGGAATTTCTTTTCTGCATATTGGCGATAAATTAAGGCTAAGATAACATTCAACAAGGTTACCGTAAAACTTCCGGAAGATTATTCTATAAATTATATGGATAATGGTCATGCTAAAACCTCTCATCAATAAAAATTTCTTGTTATGAATTGCCTTACAATTAATTATATTTGAAAGTCTTAAATAATTTAACGCTTAAATCTAAATGAAAAAAGTCCCTCTTCTCATCGCTCTTCTTTTCTCTTTTTTCTGTATATCTTCCTGTAAAAAGATACCGGTATTGCCCGATAATAAGTCGAAGGCCCTTATAGGAAAACAATGGAAAATGACTGCCTATACAGAAAACGGCGTTGATAAGTTAACAGACGTATACGCTCCATGCGAACTTGACAATATTGATATCTTTAAAGCTGGTGGCGATTATGTAACAGACGAGGGTGCCACTAAATGTAACGATGATGATGACCAAATTCAGGAAGGTTATAAATGGGAGATTAAAGGTGACAAGTTGTTTATTACCTACGACAGCGTTGATTTCGAGTTTTCTGCTGAGCTGGAGATATTAGAAATATCTGCCAAAACATTAAAATATGCTGGAAAAAATCCAGATGGACCGGAAGTTTGGATATACACGTTTACAGCACAGTAAAACCTACTCTAAATCACTTCAATATCCCTGTTTTTCTAACCTGGTTCATCTAAATTTATTTACTTCAGTTTTGCATGCACCCCACTAAAAACAGAAGTAAACTGTCATTAAAGACAGGAAATACACAAAAAGGATATATCTTTAGGCTCAAATTTTACAAATATATTTTATGGCAAAAGCATCTGAAATCAAAGTAGGAAATATTTTACGTTATAACGGTGAACTGGTAACAGTTACAGAATTTTTACATCGCACACCAGGCAAAGGCGGTGCTTTTTATCTGGGTAAATTTCGCAATATTAAAACAGGACGAATTGTTGAAGCCCGCTTAGGAACGGATGAACAGGTTGAAATTTGCCGCGTAGACACCAATGATTTTCAGTACCTATATGAAGAAGGTGATTATTTTGTGGTAATGGATAACGTCACGTTTGATCAGTTTAATGTTCCTAAGTCATTATTCGGTACCTCTGCACGGTTTTTGAAAGAAGGCATGGATGTAATTGTTTCATTCGAAAGTGAAGAACCAATCATTGCTCAGGCTCCCAACTTTGTAGAACTGGAAATCACTTACTCTGAACCGGCTGTTAAAGGTGATACTTCTTCTGGCGCTCAGAAAACCGCTACAACAGAAAACGGGATTGAACTTAAAGTTCCCTTATTTGTAAACCAGGGCGATAAGATAAAAGTAGATACCCGTACCGGAGACTATGTTGAACGCGTAAAATAAAATGGCAACGATGAGGCGCTAGCATTCATGTGCGTTGATCACCTGTCCGATCTGTTCGGCAAACTGAAGAGAAATCTTTTCAGCTGCCCAGCAGATACCCGCGGCAGTCACATCAAGCCATAAACTTGCGATGCGCCTCGCCCCTTCCAAAATCGTATAGCTACCGTCTTCCAAAGGCACTACTGTAAGCTTTTTTCCGGAAACTGTAATTTCATAAGGTTCCATAGATGCTAGATTACAATACAAAGCTACGTTTGCTAAACAATACTATAGTGATCATTTTGTAAAAAATTAGTTTCATAAATTAAAACCTGACGCAGATGCCCATCTAAGTTGGCGCATCTATGCCTTATAATTGATAAGGATCAAAGTAATTTTGCGTTATATAATCAATTAAGGTAGAATATGAAACGCAATTACCTGATAATCTTATTACTGTTGATGATAACACATTTGCAAATGGACGCACAGTACAAACAAAAAGGCCAGTATGCAGCCCTGAATGGCTTGCAGTTATATTATGAAATCCGTGGTAGTGGCAAACCTCTGGTGTTGATTCATGGTGGTGGCTCTACCATTGAGTCCACATACGGTCGTATCCTGCCCGAACTGGCAAAAAACCACAAAGTGATCGCCGTAGAGCTTCAGGCACACGGGCGTACATTGGACATCGGACGTCCCTTGAGTTTTGAGCAGGATGCGGATGATATTGCCGCATTACTCAAACAAATTTATATTGATAAAGCGGATATTATGGGCTTCAGTAACGGGGGCACCACTGCCCTGCAGATAGCCATACGCCATCCCGAAATGGTGAACAAATTGGTACTGGCTTCTGCAGCCTATAAGCGCGAGGGCATGCAGCCTGGGTTCTTCGATGGTTTTAAAGGTGTTACAGTCGACCAGATGCCAAAACCGCTTAAAGAAGCCTTCCTGAAAGTGAACCCTGATCTGAAAGGTCTGCAGGCAATGTTCGATCGTGACGTGGCCAGAATGGTTGGTTTTAAAGACATTAGCGACTCGGCGATAAGGGCAATTCAGGCACCGGCTTTGGTCATTAATGGCGATACGGATGTCGTAACCAGCTACCATGCACTCGAATTATCAAATACTTTGCCCAATGCCCAGCTGGCTATTTTACCCGGTGGCCATGGTGATTATATAGGAGAAATCTGTGCCCCAAACAAGAACAGCAAGCAACCTGCTTTGGTAACCGCTATGATTAACGAATTTCTTCTTGAAACCGACCGGCCATCCAGCAACCAACGGAAATAAAGTTTGGGAATGCTGCAAAAACCACTATTTTAGTCAAAAATTCGTCGTTACTTACCCTAAAAGAATGCAATGAAAACACAGGCAGGTAAAGCAGGGCATTCCGGACATGAAGAGGTTTTAGAAAAACAGCGAAAAATCCTTTTAGATCTAGGCAATGACATTACACGTGTCAGAGAAAAAAACGACCTGATCACCTTGTTTTCAAAGCGCATTAAGAGCTTATTTTACTTTACACATACCATCATTACCCTCATCGATCCGAAGGATGATACTTACAAGCCTTTTCTCCTGGACCATGAGTTCTCACCAATAAGGACACATTCAGACTACGAACTCCTGGTCGACGCCCATTTTTCTTTAGATGAACCCTTTATAAAATCAGTGCTTGAAACTGATGGACCAGTACTTTTTCTCCTGTCGGATGTGATGAATGATCCTGAAAGCCCCTCTTTTCTTCGCGCGAATTACGAAAAGGGCGTCAGGGAGGTATTGATGACCAAACTAATGAGTGCGGATAAGCCCATCGGCTTTATTCATATCTATTCAGACCAGCCCGACAGTTTTACACAGGAATTCAAAGACATCATCAAACGCATATCTTCGCAGCTATCTAGCGCGGTATCCAATATCATCAAGAATGAAGAGATCCAAAAAAAGGAGGAAGAAAAGTCTTTTCTATTAGATTTCAGCAATGACATGACTTCA
Organism: uncultured Pedobacter sp.; assembly: GCA_946478755.1. The sequence goes on from CAMLDJ010000071.1 coordinate 11,600, forward strand.
GTGCGGAGCAGAGATGATCTGGCCCTGGTTGTACGGTCTGCATTACGGAAGCTAACGCCTGATTGCAGCTACGTGATCCGAAAAATAAACGATGATGGTCTGACCACTACCGCCTATATTCACGATACCGGTGCCGCAACGGCTGATGAAGCTTTATTGCGTGAAGTACTGGCAGCTAAATTTCCGATTGCAGACGGACTGCAAAACAGGGTATTAGAAAGTTATATTCCGCTGTTGTTCAGTGTGAACAGGGAAACACAAAGAGGTCTGAACTCAAGATATCTGGATTTGTGGCAAAACATGGGTTTCAAAACCATGGTTGGAGTTGCCCTTCGAAATGGGAATGTAAATATTGGGCTCTTATGGCTGAGCATTGACGAGGTCAATATCCCTATTTTGAAAGGCATCTGCGGACAAATTGCTGCAGCCATGAGCAATATTATCGCCAATGAAGAATTGTTGAGAAAACAACGCGAGCAAGCTTTTCTGCTGGATTTTTCCAATGATATCGCCAGCATCATGACCAAGACCGATCTGGAAACTGCGATTACCAAAGTGCTGCAACGGCTCCTGAACACTAAGCTGGCTATGCTACGACTCCTCGACAATGACGGCTATCACCTCAGCCCTTACTTGTTCGACAAAAGCCTGTTCGAAAATGCACGCGTCAATTTTGAAGAGCTCGCAAGCAAAAAGATCACTATAGAAGAACATTATACTGCATTGGTTCTGCGGAGCGATGGTTCGCTTGTATTAGATGTTGAGGAAGAATTGCGGACAAACGACAGTCCCTTTGCGGTGCTCTGGAAAAAAACAGGCTTCAGAAATATGTACGCTGCAGTCCTCCGCGTTGGGGATAAAACAATTGGAACCATATGGATGCTTGCTGATCACATTAGTACAGCCCTGTTTAAAGGGATCTGTGCACAAATTTCCACGGCAATCTCCAATATTACAGCCAATGAACAAATACTGGAGTACAGGAAACGTCTGGAGGATGAAAATGATTACCTGAAAGAACAGATCAGAACCATTTATAGCTTTTCTGAGATCATTGGCAAAGGAGAGAAAATGCAGCAGGTTTACCGGTTGGTTTCCCTTGTTGCAGAAAGCAATTCTACAGTTTTAATTTTGGGAGAAACTGGAACCGGAAAGGAACTGATTGCACGTGCGGTACATAACGCCTCCCCGCGTAAGGACAAGCTGATGATCAAAGTGAATTGTGCGGCTATGCCCGCCAGCCTGGTCGAAAGTGAATTGTTTGGTCATGAGCGTGGAGCCTTTACCGGTGCTGTTGAACGCCGCATTGGCAAGTTTGAGCTGGCCAACAACAGTACGCTGTTTCTTGATGAAATCGGCGAAATGCCATTGGAAACACAGGTAAAATTGCTGAGGGTACTGCAGGAAAAGGAAATGGAACGAATAGGCGGAAAAAGTACGATAAAACTAAATGTACGGGTTATTGCTGCCACCAACCGCAACCTGGAAGAGGAAGTAATGGCTGGCCGCTTCAGATCTGATCTGTACTACCGGCTAAACGTTTTTCCCATCACACTCCCACCCTTAAAAGACCGAAAAGAAGATATCGAAGCCCTGACCGACTTTTTCCTTGCCAAATATGGTAAGAACACAGGAAAAAAGATAACGAGGATCGCACCAAAAGCAATGCAGCAATTGCATAGCTATTTATGGCCAGGAAATGTAAGAGAACTCGAACACGTGCTGGAGCGTAGTGTATTACTGGCCACAGATCACATGGTAAATGAAGTCTATTTGCCAAACGGGACCGGACTGATTTCTATAACCCCGGGCATACCCGCTAACAGGTCCCTTGAAGAAATGGAGCGCGCCTATATTATCGAGGTCCTAAAACGATGCAGTGGAAAGATTTCCGGTATTGGAGGCGCGGCAGAAATATTGGGAATACCGGGCAATACGCTGCACTCCAAAATCAAAAAACTACACATCATCAAAGCCGATTATTTTACCAGGTAGCCGGCTCTTGTTTTGGTGAAATGCCGATAAATCCCCTAGGGTTTTTTATAAAATTCCCTTTATAAAGGGAGCTATTTAGTGTTTTCACTAAATGAAGGGAAATATTACTTCCTGTTAATCGTGTAAGTGATTGATTATAAGATTTTTAATACATTGGCATCAAGTTGGTGTGATAAGGGATAGTTAACAATTTTATAAACTATTTAAACTTAGCATCAATGAAAATCGTAATCATCGGCGGTACCGGACTTATAGGTACAAAAGTTGCAGGCAAGCTTCGCCAGCTTGGCCATACAGTTATCGCGGGCTCTCCATCTACGGGTATCAATTCCATTACCGGAGAGGGCCTTGCAGAAGCAATGAGTGGAACAGACGTCGTAATTGATCTTTCTAATTCACCATCCTTTGAAGATGGACCGGTATTGCAGTTCTTTGAAACATCAGGCCGTAACCTGATGGCGGCGGAAACCAATGCGGGTGTGAAACATCATTTAGCTGTTTCTATCGTTGGCGTCGACCGCATGCAGGATTTGGGTTATATGCGTGCCAAAAAAGCACAGGAAGATCTGATCAGACAATCTGGAATACCCTATACAATTATCCGGAGCACCCAATTTTTAGAATTCCTGCCAGCCATTGCGGCAACTGCGACGCAAGGAAATGATGTGCACATTTCTAATGTGTCCTTCCAGCCTATTGCGGCTGAAGATGTAGCCTCATTTGTCACTGAATTTGCAATATCAGCGCCGGCTAACGGCATCCTTGAAATCGCTGGTCCGGAGCGTCACACACAAACAGAATTTGTCGCTGCCTATTTAAAGGAGAAAGATGGCAGCAAAAATGTGATCGCAAACACAAACAGTGAGTACTTTGGCGGCCCTATTCCTAATGACGGCCTGGTTCCTCAGGGTGATGCAAAGTTAGGCAGCCTTCATTTGACACAATGGCTTGCTGCACAGTAAAGCTGTAATTTTTTTGCAGGCAATCGAAAATTGGTTCGTTGCCTGCACCTTTAACATTGTGCTAAAGATTCTTTTTTAGGTGTTTACGTTGCTTTTCTTCTGCCTGCTTCTGTTCGTCCTTTTCCGAAAGGGGTTCATCAGTCTTAAGCTTTTTATCTTTGTTTGGGTTTACGCTACCCGCTTTAGCCAGTGCCTTGTCGGTATCATGGCCGGATCTTTCTTCCTTCTTCATCATTATATTTCTTTAATGTTGTATTATCTAGCATATCCAATGCCTCATGTTGAAAAAACAATCCTAATTCCAGAATTGATTTGAATTCCTGTAAATAACCTGTCTGCGCTCCTGAAAAACTGAACCAATTGAGCATTAAATTGTTTTTATCGCAAGCAACCGAAAATCATGCTGAACAAGAATAAGCGGAAAATGGGCATATCACTCCTGCTACTTGCAATTGCAGCGATACTGTTCGGCCTGGCCTATGCTACAGTTTTAAGTTCGATTAGCATTTGGCTGATGGCTGCAGCGATCGTGTTCGTATTGCTTGCATTAAGCATATTTGCCCTATACTTTAGGGAATGAGATCAAACCGACTGTAGCAAATCAATTCGTTTTACCGTTTAATTTATAAACCTAAGATTTTAATTATGAAAGCTATTTTTTATTCACTTGTCGTCGTAATGTTGTTCAGCTCTGCGACATGCAAAAAAGTTCAGTCAGACATGTCGTTGGAGAAACAACTCATTGGCGTATGGAAGTATACGGGGAAAAGTGGTGGTTATGCAGGTAAATACCAGAAGGCCGATCCGGAAATCCATCAGGTCCTTGAATTTAAAAGTGGATTTAAATATTTACAAAAGATAAATGAACAGATTTCCGGACAAGGAATTTATGAACTCTATAAGATCAAAAGCATCTACACAGGCAAAGAAGATAACGCCATACGTTTCCCTGCGGCACCAGAACATCCAATTAAAAATGGTATCATTTCCTTACAAAATGACACCTTAACTATTGCTGATAATGTTTACGATGGCTTTAAGATGGAATACATCAGGATAAAATAACCCCGATTCAGAACTTACTTTCCACGACTTTCTTTAATTCGGCAAGTAAGGCTTCCCACATTTCAAGGGAATGTTTTCTTTCATTTTCATTCTTATTATTGTCCTGTGATAATGAAATAGACGTATGGCCATCCTTGTCAGACAATTCATAAGTTAAGGTATGGTAGTTTTCAGGAACATCAGGAACTCCCGCAAGCGGACTAAAGTGTGTATACTGAAGCAACTGAAAAGGCACTACTTTTAGAATCGTTCCTTTATCTTCATACGGCTTGTCTTTCCATATGCCCTTCCATACTATTGAACTGCCTTCTTTCCAAGCTGAAACAACATTTGTTCCAAACATATATCGTTTAATCAGGTCCGGGGTAATGAGTGCATTCCAAACGCTTTCGATTGGCGCGTCAATGGTGATGGTCGCTTTTGCAATTAGTCCTTTGTCCATAGTAATTATTGCTGGTTAATGTAAATTCTATATTGATTAACAATTTAAACTTAAAATTGATTAAGACCCTAAGCTTTTTATCATTAAACATACTTTTATCAATAGCATTTAGCAGCGCATATCTTGTTTTATTCTTTAAATTTAGTTAAATTTAAGTGTGTGAAAATCAGTTATTTGATGTCTATGTGTTAAATCTGATCATCATCATAAAATATGCCTTTGAACATGGAGGTTGGGACACATGAAACAGTTTTTGCATTTATTACTCGTCTTTTGGATACCTCAAATGGGGGCGTCCCAGGATTATGAGCGCCTGCGCAGTAATATGGTACTTAAACAGATTGAGGCGCGGGGTATTAAACACCAGCCTACCCTTATCGCCATGCGCAAGGTGGAACGGCATTTATTTGTACCATATGAATATCGAAATGAGGCCTATGCCGACACTCCACTACCGATAGGCTATGGGCAGACCATCTCCCAACCCTATATAGTGGCCGAAATGACCCTACTGCTTGAGCCCAAGGCAACTGATCGGGTACTTGAAATCGGTACAGGCTCCGGATATCAGGCAGCAGTACTAGCTGAAATCGTTGATAAGGTGTATACCATTGAGATCGTTAAGGAGCTGGCTGGGCAAACAAAAAAACTACTAGCTAAGCTCGGCTATAATAATGTAGAAACATTTGTCGGCGATGGTTACAAGGGGCTCGAAGCAAAAGCCCCTTTCGATGCGATCATTGTAACGGCAGCAGTCAAAGACATCCCAGCCCCACTGCTCAAACAACTTAAAGAGGGCGGAAAAATGATCATACCTGTAGGCGCGTCATCTGCAGTGCAAACGCTGGTTCTGGTCAGAAAAAACGGTGGAAAAATACTGAAAACCAACTTGACAAAAGTGCGTTTTGTGCCTTTTACAAGAGAAAAGACCAATTGACACAGATTAGTTGTCGATTCTTCCTGACCCTAAATAATTTTCTTTTTTTTTATTACCTTAGGCTATAAAAAGAAACCAAATCTAATTCCCTTCTAAATCTTTATGGCCCGTCATTACGTAACAATAAAGGATATTGCAAAAATTTTAAATATTTCAGTTTCTACGGTGTCCAGGGCCTTGAGGGACACTTACGACGTCAACCAGGAAACTAAGGAGAAAGTACTGGCCCTTGCCACAGAACTGAACTACAAGCCCAATTTTAATGCAACAGGGCTGGCTAAAGGCAGCACTCATAATTTAGGGGTTATTTTACCTTTCATTACCAATTACTACTTTTCTACAGTCATCACCGGCATTCAGGAAGTGGCCTATAATAACGGATATAATATCATCTTGTTTGTGACCAACGACTCACCAGAAAGGGAACTTGCCATTATGGAGAACCTTTCTGTTTCGAGCCTGGATGGCTTGCTGGTTTCCATTTCTTCTGATTCTGACTCCTGTAACCACTTTCAGGAAATTGTAGATGAAGGCATACCTGTCGTCTTCTTTGACAGGGTAGCCAGCGAAATTGAGACCTCAAAAGTAATGCAGGACGATTACAATGGAGCTTTTGAGGCTGTTGAACATCTGATCGCAAACGGATACAGACGAATTGCACATATTGCCGGCCCAAAAGGGCTCAGTTTTACGGAAGCCAGGCTGAGGGGGTATCTGGATGTACTAAAGAAACACAACATTCAGCCAAATGAAGACTGGGTCATTTACTCGGGCTTTTCCCAGGAGCATGGCGAAAACGACACACTCCAGTTAATGGGATTGGAAAACAAACCGGATGCTATTTTTGCCGCGAATGACAGAAAGGCCATAGGGGCCATGATTACACTAAAAAGCAAAGGCATACAGGTTGGAGAAGAATTTGGTGTAATTGGTTTTACCAACGATCCGATGTCGACTATCATCTCCCCCTCTTTATCTACCATTGCAGAACCTGCTTTTGAGGTTGGTAAATTAAGTTGCGAGCTACTGATCAAGCACATCACCAAGAAATATTTTCAGGCGCAAGAAGTCGTGTTGCCAGGAAAACTCATCGTTCGGGAATCCAGCAACAGAAAAATCTAAGACTTGCTGTAAACCACTTTTCCGTTCACAATGGTATGCTGAACGTTAATCTCCCGATCAAAAATTACCACATCTGCATCCTTACCCGAAATAAGTGCCCCTTTGCGGTTTTCCAATCCCATGATACGTGCAGGTGTTTTACTGATCATCCTTACTGCTTCCTCCAGGGAAACCCCAGCCATATTTACCATGTTACGAACCAGTCTGTCGGCTGTAGCAACGCTCCCTGCAAAAGAACTTCTGTCCGGCAGCTTTGCAACCCCATCTTCTATAATCACTTTTAGTCCGTTCTTTAAGCTACCTAATATGCTGTCGCCCGGTGGCATTCCGGCACCCCGCATGGCATCTGTAATGAGTGCTGTTCTCCCAGCACCCTTTATTTTGTGGATCAATTTCAACAAGGGTGCAGGTAAATGAACCCCATCAGCTATAATCTCAACATCCATTTCATCAATCAGATATCCGCTTTCAATTACTCCGGCAAAGCGGAAGCAGTCCCGGCGGCTAACACCGGACATGCTCGAATAAAAATGCGTTGCCAGGGTATAACCATTTTCAAAGGCTTCGAGTACCTCTTCGTAAATCGCATCTGTATGTGCTACTGCCGCCAATACTCCCTTCGATCTCAGATACCTACCAAATTCAATAGCTCCTTTTAATTCAGGAGCAGCACTCCATCTTTTGATGACATTCGTTGCGGCTAGTATTTCTTTGTACTCTGCAGGATCAGGGTCACGGATATAACGAGGATCCTGCGCTCCCCTTTGGCTCAATGCAAAATACGGACCTTCCAGGTGCATGCCTATAAACTGTGCACCTTTATGATTTAGTTGCTGAGCCTGCTCGTAAATCCTTAAGGTTTCCAGCAGATCTTTCTTTTCGCTGGTCAGTGTCGTAGGGCACATAGCAGTAGTGCCATAGCGTGCATGCGTTTCGGCAATGCCCAGGAATGCTTCCACAGTATTGTCCATAAAGTCATGCCCGCCCCCACCATGAATGTGCAGGTCAATAAAACCTGGCGAGATGTAATTTCCTTTGGCATCGATTTCATCCGCTTCCGGGAAATCAAGATCCCCTTCCTGCGCTGCCACAATTTTTCCATCTGCTATCAATACTGTCCCCTGTCTAACGGTTTTGTACGGGGTGATGAGTTGTCCGTTATATATTTTTAGCCTTTTACGCTGCATAATTAAATTGAATATTCCGGTTTCCAAAGTTGTATTGTTTCAGTTTCAGCGGCGGTATTGCCCATATGAATTGCAATGGACGAATCTTTTGCAGTAGCTGCGTTTGATGCTGGTTGACTTTTTGACAAAATACAATGTGCGAAATCCTTCAAGGCATAAACAGTTGGCTCTAAAGATTTCTCACCAGGTTTTTCGAAAATCAGTTCATTACCTTTGCCTTGTGTGGTCACCGCAATAGTCGCTCCGGTCACCCCATCTACTGTACCCCTCTTATTGTTTATTGATTCCGGGTAAATAAATGCCTTATCGCGCTGTATTTCCAGGGTGGCTTTATCACCTAAAATACGGATTCCGTATCCATTGTAGGCATTGGAAAGCACAGACGTAACGCTTACTTTAACGTCATCCGGATACTCATAAATAGCCCTGATGTTGTCATAGGTGTCCCTTCCGTCCTTCCAGTAGTTTATCCCACCCATCGCAGTGACCTTTAATGGATGGGTTTCCGTCAGGTAATGTACCGCATCAATGGCATGTGCGCAAAGTTCAGATAAAGGACCGCCGCAATATTCTTTATACATTCTCCAGTTGATGGCCCGTTCCATTTTGGGATCGCTGACCGGAAAGCGCCAGTTTGAATTCCGGTTATATTGGCATTCAAAATGCGTAATCTTTCCCAGCCAGTTCTGGCCTATTACTTCCTTCACTTTATGGTACAAACCAAAATAACGGTATTGATATCCTACCTGGAAAATCAGATTCGACTGACGGACCTTTTTCTCCAGATCGATTGCCTGAGCAATATCGTAGGTCATGGATTTCTCCAAGTAGATATGCTTGCCCGCAGCCAGGGCATCCACAGCCATAGGATAATGTAAGTAGAGCGGAGTCGCAATGATCACTGCATCAATGTTTTTATCCTGGAGCAATTTACGGTAATCGGTATAGGCTTTAGCACCTTTCGCAGCTTGTTTCATCCCCTTATTAAGGTGCTCTGGAATAGGATCACAGCAAGCCGTAACCTGCATCTCCGGCATTCCACTGATCAGCTTGATCAATCCGGTTCCTCTTGATCCGGTACCAATCAGCCCGACCCTGATGGCATCATTTTTAAATTGATCTTTTGCCAGGGCCGGAAGTCCGGCATAACTTAACGCAAATCCCGATAGGGCTAGGGCATTCCTGGTTAGAAATTGTCTTCTTGAAAGTTCTTCCGGCTTCATTAGTTTATGTATTTTAAAAAAACATCAACAGGTTAAATTTAACAGATCAATCATTGGGCAACCAGCGTCTGATCTGGTGTCCCTTAAATGCATAAAACATTAAATATAGGTAACATGGGAACAATACCCAATAGGC
>CAMLDJ010000072.1 GCA_946478755.1 uncultured Pedobacter sp.
TTATTCGGTTCATTTCTATGATAAAAAGGTATGTTTGTATTATGGTCAAACAAAATATGCATCAGCAGATAGAGCTGGAATACCTCAAAACCGATCACTGCCCACTGGGTGACCGGCAGTATAGTTTCTTTGAAATGGTTTATCTCATTTCTGGTAAAGGCACCGTCTGCATCAACGGTAACCGCATGGCCTATCGTGATGGGAACCTGTTATTGCTCACACCCAACGACCGCCATACTTTCGAGATAGCCGAGGTAACAGAATTTCTGCTGATCCGGATTAGCGACAGTTACATTCGCAGCTACCCCTGGAAAAGTATTCACCATCTGGAATGTCTCCTCTTCTATGCCACCCATCTGTCGGGTTGCGTAATGCGCTGCAAAGACGACAGCCGCCTGGTTGAAATGATTGTCGAATCGCTGCTGTTCGGAATGAAGCTTGGGGGTGTTTACCAACAGGATCTGGACATGAACCTGGTGAACGCGCTGATTGTTATCGCGGCAAGGAACATTTCAAAGATACGGCCTGACAATGTCCGTACCAATACAGACAAGCGCATCCTCCAGATCATCAACCACATCGAACGCCATATTTTTGTGCCAGATCAGCTGACTGCGGCTGCCATAAGTCAGGCTTTTGGGATTTCACAGGCTTATCTGGGGGTGTACTTCAAAAAGCAGTGCGGTGAAACCATTCAGCAGTTCATTAGCAGCTACAGGACCCGGCTGATCGAATGGCGGTTAAAGTTCAGCGACCTGCGGATCAATGAACTGGCTGATGAATTCGGCTTTGCCGATGGCAGTCACCTGAACAAGTTCTTTAAGAAGCAAAAAGGTATGAGTTTAACCGGATACCGGAATCATATCACATCCATCAAAACGAATTTCTCTCCATCATAATAAATGGATTTTCCAGGTGCTTTCGTTTTGCATTCAATATCATTTCTGCGATCGTGGTGCCCATCCCTTCAAAATCTGTGGTGATGGTGGTGATGCCATCAGCGATTACACTTTTAAGCGGGGTTTCATTATAAGAGATGATGCCGATGTCTTTTCCGAGCACCCAGTCATTAGTTTTGGTGGCATGAATTAATCTGACCAGATCATTATCATCAATCACCAGACAGAGATCATGCTTGCGGCATTTAAAACTCTCCGTGTTTCTGATCACCTCAAACTTCATCTGGTGGTCTTCAAAGAAGTTGGTAAAACCTGTGATTACTCCGTAAGTCCTGATGTTGTCTGGAAACAACAAGATGACCCTTTCGTATTTCTTCAATCTTTCGAGGTGTGTAGTAAAGAAGTTATAAATATCATTTTTATAGTTCTGGCACACACTCGGATATTTCTTTCCGAACTCTTCCAGCCCTGAATCGAGGATGTAAAGTCTTTTTTGATCCAGCTGCTTTAAAATGTTAGCGGTCTGTTTGTGTATCTCAGGCATGATCACAAAAGTATTGTAGTGCCCTGCATGACTTTGGATCAGCGTTTCAAACACATTGATGTTATGGTGATGAAAATAGATGTCAACCTTTGCATGGTTCTTTATCGTTTTCATAAATGCATTGTACAGGATCTCCCGGTAGGGATTAAAGGTACTTAGCAAAAGGAAAATATTACGCGCTGACCTGACATTGGTGTTGGTTACAAAGTATCCTTTCCCGGGTACAGAATCTATGACACCTGCCGTACGCAGGTCGTTATACGCTTTAAATATGGAGCCCCTGGCTATAGAAAATTCTGAAGCGATATGGTTGACAGAAGGAATAATGTCCCCCTTCTGCAGCACCTGGTCTGATATCGCCTGCTTGATGCATGTGACTATTTGTTTATATAGAGGAAGGGGTGAATTACTGTCTATGGTAATTATTGAATTGTAGGAAGGTGACTCGCTCAATTTTCAGGAAATTAAATAATCTGATCAAAATAAGTACTTTTTTTTTGATATATAAAATATAATAAATAATATTGTGAAAGTAATGTACCAGTGTGTACCAGTTCATAAAATTAATAACGCGTATGAATCAGATTTACAGATTAGTAGCTGTGGGTTTCTTAATGTTTTTTTTGTTGCTGTTTGAAGCAGAAAAGTGTACTGCCCAGCTCAATACCGATGCGGCGGAGGCCTTTGTAGCCAGGGTGGTTCAAGGCAAGAAAAATGCATTTAAGGTAGAGGACCTGCCCAAGGAAGATGGTCGGGATCTTTTTGAGATTGAGAGCAAAGACGGTAAGATTGTGTTGCGCGGATCAAATGGCGTAAGCATTGGATCTGCTTTAAATTACTATCTGAAAACTTACTGCAACAGCGAGATCTCATGGAACAGCCCACATCCTGATCTTCCTGCCAAAATCCCGGAAGTGAAACAGAAAATCAGGAAAACTTCGCCTTATTCCTATCGTTATTACCTTAATTATTGCACCTTCAATTACACCATGGTATGGTGGGATTGGGAACGCTGGGAACAGGAAATAGACTGGATGGCGCTGAATGGAATTAATATGCCCCTGGCTGTGCTTGGACAGAATTCAGTATGGCAAAAGGTGTATCGCGATATGGGTTTTTCTGATAAGGACCTTCAGAACTTTTTCAGTGGTCCGGCTTATTCTGCCTTTAACTGGATGGGGGTGTTGGATAACTGGGGCGGCCCTTTGCCTCAACACTTGATAGACGCTCATGAAGAATTGCAAAAGAAGATATTGGAAAGGCAGCGCTCGCTTGGGATGAAGCCGGTATTGCCAGCATTTACTGGTCATGTACCTCCGGGACTGCGCGACAAATTTCCTAAAGCGAAGATCAATACGGTAGACTGGCAGGGCTTTCCTAAAACCAGTGTGCTGGATCCGAATGATCCCTTGTTTAAGGAGATAGGAAAGCGGTTTATCGCCGAGCAGACCAAAACCTTTGGTACGGATCACCTTTATTCGGCAGATACCTTTATAGAAATGATCCCCCCATCAGCCGATTCCTTATTTCTTAATGATATGAGCCGGAGAACCTACGAATCCATGGCAAGTGCCGATCCGGAAGCCGTTTGGATCATGCAGGGCTGGATGTTTCATTATCTCTCCAATTTCTGGAAACCCACTCAGATCAAGGCATTGCTTAATGCTGTGCCAAACGATAAAATGATTATACTGGATCTGTTCAGTGAAAATAATCCGGTATGGAGCCGTACAGAAGGTTATTATGGAAAACCATGGATCTGGTGCATGCTGCATAATTTTGGTGGCAATATCAGTCTGTACGGGCGTATGGACAACGTTGCGAAAGATCCTGCTGAAGCCCTTCACAACAAGCAGTCTGGCAAAATGCTCGGCATTGGCCTGACGCCGGAAGGCATAGAGCAAAATCCGGTAATGTATGCGCTGATGGTTGAAAACACCTGGAGGGATACGCCAATTGATGTGGGCCAATGGCTTAATGGTTATGTAACACGCCGGTATGGAAAGGAAAATCTAAACGCCCGGCAAGCCTGGGAAATACTCCGGAACACGGTTTACAAGGGCAACCTGGTTTCAGGGGGACCAGAATCCATCATCACTGGTAGGCCAACCCTGGAAGACAAGGCCAGGTGGGCAAGAACAGCACTTCATTACGATCCTGCCGAGCTATTAAAGGCCTGGGACCTGGAGATAAAAGCTGCTGTGGAACTCAAAAATAGCGAGGACTTTCAATATGACCTTGTGGATTTAGGCAGACAGGTGCTGGCCAACTATGCCAACCTGCTTCAACAAAAATTTGCGGCGGCTTATAAAGAAAAAAGAATGGCTGATTGTGATAGATTCAGCAGGGAGTTCCTTATGCTGATCGATGATCTGGACCAACTGTTGGCTACGCGCAGGGAATTTTTATTGGGTGTATGGCTGGAAGATGCGAAACGCTGGGGTACCAATCCGGCCGAAAAGAAGCTGTATGAAAAAAACGCAAGGAACATCATCACTACCTGGGGCGATAAAGATAGCAAGCTGCATGATTATGCCTGCCGGCAATGGTCCGGTTTGCTTAAAAACTTTTATAAAGCGCGTTGGGAAAGCTTTTTCCGTTACCTGAAAAACGCCAGGGAAAATAAAAAAGATGTAGATCTAAAGCAGTTTGAAGAGCTGGTCAAGAATTGGGAAGGGAAATGGGTCAATAGCAATGAGCTATTTTCCGCTAAGCCAAATGGCGATCCGGTCTCAGTTTCGGTAAAAATGCATGGAAAATATGCCCCGGTCATCTCTGCCGCATATCGTGCTAAAAAATAGAATGAGGAGATTTTTTGCGCAAAAATTTTAAAAAAAAAGAAAAATATAACCCATGAGTATAGAGAAAATAACAGAAATGTCTTCCAAATACCGGCATCTGGAGAAAATGACGACAAAAGAAATCCTGAATAATATCAATGAGGAAGATCAGACCGTTGCACTTTCAGTCAGAACGATTATTCCCCAGGTGGAGGCTTTGGTAAACAGCATCGCTGAAAAGATGGCAGGAGGTGGAAGGTTATTTTACATTGGGGCGGGTACCAGTGGCAGACTTGGTGTGCTTGATGCCAGTGAATGTCCGCCCACCTATGGTGTGCCGGCAAGCCAGGTGATCGGTATTATGGCAGGGGGGGATGCCGCGCTTCGCTTTGGAATCGAAGATGTAGAAGATAAAGAGGAACAGGGCTGGGCTGATCTTGAAGATTATGCGATAAATGCCAATGATGTTGTGGTTGGCCTGGCTGCCAGCGGAACCACTCCATATGTGGTTGGTGCACTTAAGCAAGCACAGAAAGCAGGTATTGTTACCGGCTGTATCGTTTGTAACGCCAATAGCCCTATCGCCCGATATTCAACTTATCCGATCGAGGTCATTGTGGGGCCTGAGTTTGTGACTGGCAGCACAAGAATGAAAAGCGGCACTGCGCAAAAACTTGTCCTCAATATGATCTCCACGAGCGTCATGATCAAACTTGGCCGTGTACAAGACAATAGGATGGTCCATATGGAGATCAGCAACAGCAAACTGATGGACAGAGGGGTCAGAATGCTGATGGAGAAAGCTGGCATAACCGATTACAAAGCTGCCGAGCAAGCCTTGCTCAAATACGGAAATGTTAAGCGGGCGCTTGAAAATTATAAAAATTAATAAAGAATTGCATCTCGTATATGAACCACTATACACAACAGCAATCAAAGGAGGTCCGATGAATTAGATAGACAAAAAAAGGGAGATACGCCATATCTCCCCCTGATCAATAAAAAAAATCAATCAAATAATTAAGCTAATTTATGAAAAAAATTATAGCATCTATGGTGTTGCTGCTGCTTTGTGCGGTTACAACATTAAAGGCACAGCAAAAAATGCTCCCCGGGAAGGTAACGGATCAGACAAATGGGCCACTTCCGGGCGTAAGTGTAAGGATAAAAGGCAGCAGCACCGGAACATCCACCGACACGCAGGGCCGATTTTCCTTAAGTATTCCTACTGATGGAAATGTGGTCCTTGTTTTTTCCTATATCGGATTTGAACCGCAGGAGGTGGTCGTCTCTGATCAATCCAGCTTAAATATCGTCTTGAAAGCAGCAGATAAGTCCTTGAACGAAGTGGTGGTGATCGGATATGGTACGCAGGAAAAGAAAGAGATTACCAGCGCAGTAGCTTCAGTGAATGAAAAAGATTTTAACAAGGGAAATGTAAATGATGCGGTCAGCTTGCTTCAGGGAAAAGTAGCAGGGTTAAGCATCAGCAAACCTGGAAGTAATCCTAACCAGTCGGCAACCATCCGTTTGCGTGGGCTTTCCACGCTTGGTGGTAATGCGAGTCCGCTGGTGGTAGTGGATGGCGTGATCGGTGTAAGCCTGAGTGGCGTGGATCCTAACGATATTGAGACCATTGACGTATTGAAGGATGCTTCTGCAGCCGCCATTTATGGCAGCAGGGGCGCAAGTGGTGTGATCCTGATCAGTACCAAGAAAGGGAAGTCCGGCCGCACCCAACTGGAATATAATGCGTATGCCTCATCCGAAGAAGTGTCCAGAACGGTAGATGTAATGAGCCCCGACGAGTTCAGAAACCTGGGCATCGGTACTGATTTCGGCAACAATACCAACTGGTTCGATGAAATTACCAATACCGCCTATTCGCAGGTACACAATCTTGCCCTTACCGGCGGAACGGAACAGAGCTCCTATAGGGCGGCTGTTAATTACCGTGATATTAAAGGGACTGCACTGCATTCCGGCTTCGAGCGCCTCAATGGCCGGATTAACCTGAACCAGAAGGCACTCGACAACCGGTTATCGGTTTCTTTGAATATGATGGCCACCACCTTGAACGCTGAAGGTGGAAGCAATGATGCGTTTAAATACGCGTCTATCTACAATCCGACAGCACCCGTCCGGTCAGACGCTGCTGAGTATGCCCAATATGGAGGGTATTTCCAGCAAACGCTTTATGACTACCTGAATCCGGTAGCGATGTTAGAGCAGATCAGAAACGAACGGCAAACCAACCTGGTCAACGTCAGCCTGGAAGCTGAATATAAGCCGACAGACAAATTGAGCCTGTTGGCAAGATACGGTCGGCAGCGCCAGACTTCAGAACGGAGTGAATATTTCTCCAAAAACAGCTATGGCACAGGCATGAACAAGAATGGCTATGCAACGAAAGAGCAGGAGAAAAACAACAATCAGCTGTTTGAAAGCACAGCTACCTATGCTGACCAATTCGGGCCACTAAAATTAACGGGTTTGCTCGGCTATTCCTACCAGGAGTTTGTAAATGATGGCTTTGGGGCTAATGGCGGTAATTTCCTTTCCGATGCCTTTACCTACAATAACCTGGGTGCCGCTCAGGATTTCGCCAATGGCATAGGCACGGCTACCAGTTTTAAGAATGCGAACAAGGTCATCGGCGTTTTCAGCAGGGTCAACCTGAACTACCATGATACTTATTTTCTTTCCGCCAGTTTAAGACGTGAGGGGTCGACGATGTTTGGTGCAGGTAATAAATGGGGGAACTTTCCAGCGGTAAGCGCTGGTGTGGCCATTGATAAATTGCTGGACATCAAAGGGGTGAACAGTTTGAAAATAAGAGGTAGCTATGGTGTTGCCGGGAATACGCCGCCATCGGCTTACCTTTCGCTGTTAAGGCTGGCACCGATAGGGAATTTCTATTACAACGGGAAGTGGATTCCAAGCTATGGGCCTGCAAGCAATCCCAATCCAGACCTCAGGTGGGAAAGAAAGGCGGAATTTGATATCGGTGCCGATTTCAGCTTGCTGGACAACCGCCTTTCCGGATCATTGGATTATTATAAAAGAAGTACAACAGATCTGATCTACCCCTTGTCGGTTCCTGTTCCGCCAAATCTTGTCGAAACTACACAGTTAAATATAGGGGAGATCAGCAGCAGCGGGTTGGAGGCGGCTTTGAGCTTCCAGGCTATTAAAAGAGACAAGTTTTCCTGGACAAGCGGTATCAATGGTACCTATTATATCAATAATACATTGGTGTCCCTGTCCGACAAAGCAGAAGGATTGGAATTTGGTGGACGCAGGGTAACATCGGTATTGGGGAACCCAGGACTCGGGAATACTCCGGCCACTGTCGTAGAAGAAGGGAAAGCGCTTGGACTGATCTGGGGCCTCCGTTATGACGGACTAACTGAAGATGGAAAATGGAAATTCAGAGATCTGAATGCGGACGGGAAGATCGATGTGAATGATGAAAGTGTAATCGGCAATGGTCTTCCAAAGTTCCAGCTCGGGTTTACCAATACCTTTACCTATGGTAATTTTGACCTCAACTTTTTTCTACGCGGAACATTCGGCCATGATCTCGTGAATACCTACAGGGTGTTTTATGAAGGGAAAAATGTGGCCACTTCTTATAATGTGGTGAATACTAAATATTTCAATCCGCAACTGAACGATGTGCAGAAGTTCAGCGATTACTATGTAGAGAAAGGCGACTATGTGACGCTTGACAATGCCACGCTGGGCTACAATCTGCCGGTAAAAGGTAAAAAGATATCGAAACTCAGGTTATATCTGTCGGGGCAGAATCTTTTTGTGATCACCCGATATACCGGTGTTGATCCGGAGGTAAGGCAAAGCAGTGCATTGGCACCGGGGGTAGACTGGCGTGACAACTGGTTTTCTTCGCGCACCTATTCATTGGGCATCCAGTTAGGCCTTTAAGCATGTTAACACATCAATAATGGATTTAAACAGATTAATTATGAAATCATTTTTTAAAGGATTTGCGTTGCTCCTTTTGATAGGGGTAAACCAATCGTGTACAAAACTGGATGAACAGATATATAGTGAAGTCACACCTGAAAACTTTTTTAAAACGGATGCAGAGTTTACTTCAGCCCTGGGGGAGGCTTATTCAAGGCTCGACTGGTGGGTAGACCACAACCGGATGCTTCCGCTGCAGGAAGTGACCAGTGATGAGATGGTGGTGCCGACGAGGGGGCAGGACTGGGACGATGGGGGCAGATGGAGAAATTTGTACAAGCATGAGTGGGATTTTAATGACCTCAGGGTAAACTATACCTGGACCTACCTGTATAATGGTGTAGGAACCTGTAATCGCCTCATTTACCAGTTTAACGCCATTGAGGCTGCAAAAAAAGAAAGTTACATCGCTGAGTTGAGAGGCTTGCGGGCACTGTTCTATTGGCAGTTAATGGATCTGTATGGAAATGTTCCGGTGGTTACCGAGTTCAATGTTCCAGCGGGTTACGCCCCGGCAAACACTGCACGTAAGGATGTGTTTGCCTTCATAGAGAAAGAATTGCTGGGAATTATGGGGCTGCTGGATAAGGGTGTTGGCGGCCCTAATTATGGACGTATCAACTACTACACCGCCCAGGCCCTTCTGGCAAAACTTTACCTCAATGCAGAAGTATATACCGGTACGGCGCAATGGCAAAAAGCGGTAACCGCATGTGATGAGATCATCAATTCCAATAAGTTCAAGCTGGCTACCAACTATTACGATAACTTTAAAACACAAAACCAGACTTCAACGGAGTTCATTTTTGCAATTCCTTATGACGGTATATTCTTTAAAGGGTTCAAATACCATCGGGTAACCCTTCATTACGCCAGTCAAGCCACCTATAATCTGACCGTGCAGCCATATAATGGATTTTGCACCTTGAAGGCGTTTTACGACTCTTATGAAGATGCAGATATTCGTAAAAAGAATTTCCTGGTTGGTCCTCAATATAGTTCTACAGGGGCAAGGTTGCTCGATGCCGGGGCGGAGGCAAACGATCCGGATGGGCAGCCGGTAACATTTACTCCCGAGATCAATGAGCTCTCGCCAAGGGCGTTAAGACAGGCAGGGGCAAGGATCGGAAAGTGGGAGATCGCTTCGGGCACGATGACCGATCTGAGCAATGACTTCAGTGTATTCAGGTATGCGGACATTTTGCTGATGAAAGCTGAAGCCCTGTTCAGGCAAGGACAAACCGGCGGCGAAGCCTTGACACTTGTAAATCAGATCAGAACGCGTGCAGGGAACCTTACCGGTTTTACGGCACTCACTGCAGAAAACCTGCTAGCGGAAAGAGGGCGCGAATTGTTTGCCGAGCTGCACCGCCGGACAGATATGATCCGTTTTGGCAGGTTTGGCGACGCAAGGCAGTTTAAGACTGCGGATGCAGATAAGCATTATGAGATTTTTCCTATCCCCAGACCTCAGATGGATGCCAATCCAAACCTGGTACAGAATACCGGTTATTGATTGAAAACCATTAAACATAAAAAGGGGTCATATCCTGCATATGGCCCTTTTAATCTTTATTTCCTAATGAACGTACAAACTATCCATACAACTAAAAAATCGGGCGTTTCACCAATATTTATTATAGGGACCTTATTTTTCCTGTTCGGATTTGTGACCTGGCTCAATGCAGTGCTGATCCCATACCTGAAACTTGCCTGTGAGCTCAATAATTTTGAATCCTACCTGGTTGCCTTCTCTTTTTATATCTCTTATTTTGTGATGGCGATTCCTTCTTCATGGGTCCTCAGATTTTTAGGTTTCAAGAAGGGGATGGGAGCGGGACTGCTCATTATGGCCCTGGGTGCCCTGATCTTTATTCCTGCAGCATTAACCAGGATATATGAAATCTTTCTTCTGGGCCTGTTCATTCAGGGTGCTGGTCTTGCGGTGCTTCAAACGGCATCAAACCCTTACATCACCATTTTAGGCCCTATGGAAAGTGCGGCGATGCGCATCAGTATTATGGGGGTATGTAATAAAGTGGCTGGCGCCATTGCTCCAATTGTTTTAGGCACTGTAACACTTAAGGATGCGGATGCGTTAAAACAAAGGATTGCGTTGATGAGCAATATAGAGCGGAGGGCTGAACTCGATGAGCTGGCCAGGCGGGTGATTGTTCCCTACCTTATCATTGTGGCTGCACTGTTGCTGCTTTCGCTGCTCATCTACAAGTCGTCACTTCCCGAGATTGATATGGAAGATCGGAAAGATAAAGCAGGTGATGTCCATCAAGGAAAACGGCATATTTTTCAGTTTCCAAACCTGTTGTTTGGGGTACTGGCCGTATTCATGTATGTTGGTGCAGAAGTAATCGCCGGTGACACAGTGATTAGTTATGGGGTGTACCAGGGCATTCCGCTGGCTACAGCCAAATATTTTACGACCTGTACGCTGATAGGGATGATCATAGGCTATCTGATCGGGGTGTTCTGTATACCAAGATATTTTGGCCAGATTGCTGCAATGAAGGTGTTTTCGATCATCGGGCTAATATTTTCGGTGATGATCTTAGTCACCGACGGATACGTTTCTGTTTTATTTGTTGCCTTGCTGGGCTTTGCTAATTCTTTATTGTGGCCGGGGATATGGCCGGTGGCACTCGCAGGACTGGGAAAGTTTACACGGATAGGATCCTCGTTATTGATTATGGGTATAGCCGGAGGAGCAATATTGCCTTTGCTATATGGTGCACTGGCAGACGCCTTGAATCCGCAACAAGGCTACTGGATTGTGGTGCCTTGTTATCTTATAATCGGATGTTATGCAGTTATAGGAAAGAAATTTATTGGGAAGGCATCTTAACATCATGTTGTTGGAATGGTAGGATTATCGGTTTTCTTCGATTTCATTTTTAGCAGAATCTTTAGAATTCTTTATCGCCAAATTCACTAGAAGGTAGTTTCGATTTGCCAGTTAATTTATTAAGATTAAAGCTAAAATTTAATAAAAAAACATCCGTTTCGTAAATGTAGTTAGTGGTAGTATAAAAATCCCTTCCGCTGGTAGTTATTCTCTGACGGTTAGATTGATTCATACCAAGATCGATATTTTGCCATTGCAGTGTTGCCGAACAACGTCCATTCATGAATATCTTCTTTAAAGATGCATTTGGTATGAGGAATCTGGAATCTTCTCCCTGTGCGGTTGGCCTGTTAGACAAATAATTCAGGTTTCCCTGAAAACTCCAGGTTGGGCTTAGTTTGAAATTTGTATTTCCGTTGATGGAATAAACCCAGGCATCATTGCTGATCACTGAGTTGGTTCCTAAGATATTTAAATCGCCATCGATCTTATAATTATAAACATTAGCCCCAAGATACAGGCTCCACCATTTTAAAGGCTGCAAGTTGGTGCCTGCTTCAAGACCAAACGTGTGTGCTTTTTCTGCATTGGTGAATACACGGTTCAGAATGGTATCGGCATATACGCTGTTCACCCGTTGAATCGGGTTTTTGATGTTCTGATAATATAAGGTTGTAAAAAACGAACCTTTTTTAAATGTCCTGATTATTCCCAGTTCAATCAGATCTATAAATGATGGAAGAAGATCCGGATCACCCTGTTCTAAGGTTTCAGAGTGCTCTCTTTCCGGAATTGGATTTAACTCGTAGTTGTTTGTCCGTTGAATCCGCCTGCTATATCCGGCCTTACCTTTTAAACCATCAGAAAAATTATATAATAAATTCAGCGAGGGGAACAGGTTGGAAAGGTTTAATTTATGGGCCGCGGGGTCATAGGAAAGATCTACTGTTCTTGAAGCATATTCATAACGTAGACCGGCAACATAATCCAATTTAGTTTGCTTCCCTGAATACTGAGTATAAACAGAGTTTATCTGGTTCCTTGCTTTCGCAGTTCCTCTGAATCTTGCCGCATCAGGCTGTGATGTCTCGGGAGTCACAAAATAATCAAATTGCCCGTCCTGGGTATCGTATCTAAACTGATAACCGCTTTCCAGCTTTCCGTTACCAATATTTACTGTATAGTCCAGTTTAAAACGGTACCCGTTGATAGGGTTTTGATATGGATTATAGACATATTGAATAGTATCTGCCGTATTGGGATACTTCAGATTCCGGTTCTTGGTATTGCCGAAAAGATCAGCATTTTCGTAAAGAAAGGATGCGGTCAGGCTTGATTGATTAGCGAATGTATGTGTA
This sequence comes from uncultured Pedobacter sp., assembly GCA_946478755.1. The sequence continues at coordinate 12,429 of CAMLDJ010000072.1, forward strand.
TAATCAAAATTTCCTAAACTAAAATTCCCTTCTTTGGTCTGTAAATTTGAATTGTAGTAAGTTGTACCTTTTATTAAAGCATCTGTAGACAAGTCAGAGGTAGTATTGTTGTATAGCAGATTTGCCAGCCGGGCCTGATAGCGTTTGCCGCTAAAAAAGCCTAGAGAAAATGAATTGCTCTTATCAGCGGAATAAACAGCGGAAAGCCTGCCTGCGTAATTGTATTTATCAAAGCTTCTCTCTCCGTTGGAAGGAAAACGAGTGATCGTATTGTTGTCAAAATTCTTTGTAAAAACATCGCCTTCCCGGTAACCGGAATTATCATTTCTAAGATAGTTACCTCCGACTGACACATCCCATTTGCCTTTTCTAAAATTAAGGGTCAGGTCTCCACCAAAACGTTTTGGTTTTTCCAGGTTATCGTAATCTGTAGTACTTGGAAGGCCACCCTGAGCATTTGCAGATAAGGTCAAACCATCGCTAGCACCTCTTTTTGTAATGATATTTATTATGCCAGCTTTACCATCAGGATCGTATTTGGCAGATGGAGAGGTGATTAATTCTATATTTTCCAGACTATTTGCAGGTAACTGGCTTAAGACCGTTTGCGCATCTGTAAGTACAGGTTTCCCATTTACCAAAACTAAAAACCCAGAAGAGCCTCTTACACTAATCTGTCCTTCCCCATTTACCGAAACAGATGGAAGGTTCTTCAACACATCAATCGCTGAACCACCTTTTGCACTCTCAAACTGATCTGCACGGTAGGATTGCTTATCAATTTTATTTGTTGCGTTCAGCCTTTCACCGGTTACATTTACCGAATTAAGCATTTCTGAGCCAGGACTTAAAACTATGTTACCCATATCGGCATGTTGTGATGCAGCCAGATTGATCATGGGCGAAAATTTATTCTTATAACCAATAAATACATATTTAAGGATATATGATCCAGGCTGTAATTTTGTGAACGCAAAAGAACCATTGCTTTTGGTAACGATACCTGTAACAACTGTTGAGTCGTTCTTTAATAGTGCTATACTTGCAAATTCAAGAGGCTGATTATTCTGTTGGTCTTTCAAAACACCTTTGATGGAGGAATTTTGGGCTAGTGCCACTTGTGATAGCAAAAAGGGAACTGCAATTAAAATAGATTTTAAAAATTTCATGCGGGTTTATGAGAAACTATATATAAAAACAGATGATTATAATACTTTGAAACATTTTATCACTGGTTTTTCAAAATACTGATTAACGATATACGAAACACAAACCATAATATTCTGCAAAGGCTCCATTGTTGAAATCGATTACTAATGTTGAAGGTAATAAAACAAAACTACTCAACAAACTTCGATATCCGCAGAATTGACGCAAGTTATTTTCTTATCCTGCCCCATTCACTTACTTATCCGCGGCCTGTAAAGCCATAGTTAACCATCCTTTCCGCATTGGTGCTATATAAGGAGTTAATAAAAGTGGGCAGGAACCTGAAAGGGTCGTGGACATAACTGGGCACTTTTTGAACCATTTCTTGTCTGATTTGCGTTTAATTACCGATTTATTGTTTTTGCATGTCCCCGCTTTACGATAAAATTCGACATTGGCAAATAAGACTTATCGTAACAAATGTGTTAATTCGGTGTCTTAACATTATGATAATCTTTAATAAATTCATAAAGAAATATCAAGAAACTACGATTCTTGATATACAGGAACTGAGTTTAAATGAAGGCATATATTGGCTTAAAGGCGCGAATGGCTCAGGAAAAAGTACCTTACTGAAATCTTTAGCCGGTATTTTACACTTTGAAGGCGATGTTTTGCTGAACAAACTAATCAGTGTAAAAAAACATAAGCGTGATTACCGCAGGTTAGTGAACTTCGCCGAAGCGGAACCGATCTTTCCTGAGTTTCTTACCGGAAAAGAGTTGATTGATATGTTCGCTGAAGCAAAAGGTGGAACAAAACAACAAAAGGTATTTTACACCCAGACAATTGGACTTCAACCATATTTAGATCAGCCTTTAGGCACTTACTCCAGCGGTATGTTGAAAAAACTTTCGTTGATATTGGCTTTTATGGGCAAACCAAGACTCATTTTATTGGATGAACCATTGATCACAATAGATTTAAATTCCCTGGAAGTTCTGTACACCTGGATTATTGAACAACACCAATCAGAAGGCACTAGTTTCATCCTTGCTTCACACCAGTCCTTGGATGGTTCAGGTATTCCAGTGGATGCTGTGCTCATTATTGAAGATACGCTGTTGTCATTAAATTAATTATGTTACCACTCAGGATTGTACTAACTAAATCATTTGTTTGGAGGTTTTACAAAGAACATTCGGGAATACTCCTTTTCTTTTTTGTAACAGTGATCAGTTATTGCTTTTTCATCAAAACGGCAGGAATTTACAGAAAAGAGGAATCTGTTTTCTATCACTTGATGTTAATGATGACTTTCCTGACTTCACCGGCTATTATGGTTGCGGTGTTTGTACTTTGGATATTTTACACCATTAAGAGTTGGTTGTTCATTGGAAAGGAACTTAAGAAAGGTCAATTCGTATTCCTTTCTTACAGTATTACAGCCTATAGCACAGCAAGCCAGTTCTTTGCCTGGTGTTATGTCCAATTGATGATCTCGTTACCACTGATTGGCTACTGGTTATTTGCGACAATACTAGGACTGATCCATCATTCCTTATTAATTCCTGCTATTACCTTTATTTTTATTCTGATCTTAATCAGCCTGAGCGCGGTGGTATATTCAAATTTCAGCAACCAATTAGAGCGCTCAAGGTCAAATGGCATACTCCTTCAACTTACTTCAGGTCACACAAAAAAGATTTCAATATTATTTCTTTACCAGCTACTAGATAGAGGTAAGTTTTCTTTTTTGCTGACCAAAATCTTTTCATGGTTGATCATTATCGGAATGACCAATCTTTCTTTAATGGCATTAAACGACAACAGACTATCTTTAATATTTATACTCGGAATAGTTACTGTCCATAGTTTTCTGATCTACCAATCAAACTACTTTCAGGAGAATAAACTCAGTTTGATGCGTAACCTACCAATCGGCCGATTTCAACGTTTCACAAGTTTCTCGATGATATGGTTTTTAATAACAATACCGGAAACACTTTGGCTCTTTTCTACGTTACCTTTGTGGACGGGATTGTATTGTGTTTTTACAGGATTCAGCATTGCGCTACTTTTTAATTCGCTTCCGTTACTTACCGGCCTCAGAATTTTCAGATACCTGATCTGGGTTTTCGCACTTTTTGTATTGTTGTTTTATGGACTTATCTGCGGAGGAAGTTACTTAATAGCTTTTTTGTGTTTGACTATTGCTTACCTAATCTTTTTTAATCGATATTATAGGCCTCATCTTGTAATCTGATTCACTGAACGTAGAAATGTGGTCTTGCGCTTAAATCAACAGAGGCCTTGTAAATGGAATACTTATAAGGCCTCTGGTTAGCGGCTGAACTACATCGTATAGGCATCAGCACCGGCACCACTGTACATATGATGAATTCGTAGTACTTTGGGTTCCATAGCCGGAATCCCATTACTGGCAAGTATCGGTCTAAGCGTTTGGCCAAATTCTCTAAAGAGATCCTCAGATTCCCAAATGTCTATTACCATCCAACCATTTTCAGTTGCTGCACCTACATGTTGTAACAATCCTTTTGGATTTGCGTGACCTGCTGCCCGCAAATCTTCCCACACCTTTTCATATTGCGCTGATGTCATACCAGGCATATCAAAATGAACCATTATCTTTTCCATTTTATTTGATATTTAGTCATTATAACAACAAATGCCGATGTTTTCGGTTTTCCAGCAATAAAAAAATGACAAGGATCGGTTGCCCTAATTAAAAACCTATCGATCAGGTGTGAATCGTTGGCAACTTTAGTCCGATATTAGATTTCTTGTAACATTTTTAGGCCAACATAGCCTGCTGAACCAGCGGCAGCGAAAATGAAAATGTAGAACCTTTTCCTTCCTCGCTGCTCACCCAGATCTTTCCGCCTTCCCGTTTAACAATCTCAGAGGAAATATAAAGGCCAAGTCCAAGCCCGGAAAAGGTATGTTGATTATCACCGCTCACCCGGTAAAACTGATCAAAAACCTTGTCCAGGTATGCTTTTTCGATGCCAATTCCAAAATCGCGGACAGTTAAGACGGCCGCTCCATCACCGATACTGGTTTTAATGATGACCCTGTCGCCCTGCGGCGAATACTTCACTGCATTGGTAACCAGGTTGGTGATGACCTGGCCGATCCGTTCCCTGTCTCCAAAGACTGTTCCGGTAGGCGATAATTCCTCTGCCAAGGTGTGCGTCAGGGTCACATGCTGCAGTTCTTCTACCAGCTCGTTAACCAGTACGTTAAAATCGAATTCGCGGTCGTTGAATTGCACCTTGCCTGTATTGATCTTCGTTACATCCAGTAGGTCCCCAATCAGACTGGTTAGTCGGGTGATCTGCCCATCCATTTTCCTGATCAGCCCCGCATCCTTTTCATTCCCGTTTTTGGTCATCATCCTCCCCAGTAGCTGGGCGTAGGCTTTGATGCTGGTAACAGGTGTCTTTAGTTCGTGACTGGCAATTCCTATAAAATCATCTTTCTGACGCTGCAGGTGCTTCAATTCAGTGATATCTACCAGGGCGCCAATGTATCCGTTAAAGACGCCATGCTCGTCATAATGGGGTTTGCCGCTAACAATTACCCAATGCACCTCGCCATCCACGTGGTTGAAGCGGAACTCTACTTCAAAAAGTGCCCTGGCCGTGAAATCTCTAAAAAATTTTTCCTTTGTTATTTCGCGGTCCTCGGCAATCACCCAGTTTGTCCAACCAGCGTCCATATGTGCTTCGAACGGATGACCGGTCCAGTCTATCCAGGTCTGGTTAACATAGGTAATGCTTCCATGGGGATTTGCCATCCACAAACCTGTGGGGGTAGCTGAAGTGATGTTGCGTAGCAATTGCTCGCTGTCGGCCACCTGTTTTAACAGCTGTTGTTGCAGCTGCTGGGCAATCATCGACTCGGTAATGTCTAAAAGTGTGCCGAGCAATTGAATCGCTTTTTCACCCGCATAATAAACTTTCCCTTCAACTCTGATCCAGTGAACCGAGCTGTCCGGCCAAAGCACCCGTGCTTCATAAAACAGCTTGCCCGTTTTCAGTGCCTGTTCATAGGCTTTACGCCTCAGCTCGAGGTCTTCCGGGTGGATGCGTTTGCGGTATTCTTCCTGTGGTACCGGCGCCTGGAATCCAAATATTTGGGCAAACAGTACCGAGGTAATCATCTCGCCGGTCTCCATGTCCAGATTAAATGTCCCCAGCCCAACAGCGTCAACTGCCAGCCTGACCTGCTTTTCCACCTCTTCAAGCTGATGCCGGCCTTTGACCTGCTCAGTGATCTCTGTAGCTACGATAATCACCCCGCTGATACTGCCGTCGTCCTCCCGAAAGGGCTCATAAACAAAATTAACATAAACCGTTTCGAGCTGGCCTGCTCTGACTAATGGCATTTCCATACCATGGCCATAAAAAGGCTCACCGGTTAGCCTTACCTGATCCAGCAATTCTTCAAAGCCCAGCCCTTTTGCGTGATGGAGCACCTCGAACACTGGTTTTCCGAAAAGCTCTTCAATCGATTTACCATAAAGCGAACAAAGCGGCGGATTGATCAGCTCGACTTCGTAATTCGGTCCCAGAAAAATGCCGATACCCACGGGCGCCTGCATAAAGATTGAATACAACTGCTTCCGCTGGATCTTTAACGCCTCAATACCAGCACGCTCTCTTTCTGCCAGGTTGTACATGGCAGTGACATTGGCGGGGGAGTGGATAAAATATTTCACGCCGCCCTGTTCGTCCAGGATAGGCGTATTGGTGGTTGTCCAGTACCGCTTTTCAAATTCATTTGTTCCCCGGATGGGAATGTCATACCGGTAGTTGCTCATGGTATGCGGTTTACAGGTACTGATCGCCTGCTCAAAAGAATTGATTGTTCGCTCAATATTTTTAGAATCCTCATCGGTAGGGTTGGGCGGAAAGGCGGCAAATACTGACTCGCCTACCAGTGACTCCCTGCTACTATTGGTAGCAGCCAGGTAGGCTTCATTTACATCCAGTATGGTATACACCGGTGCATCGGCATTGATGACCAAAATGGCCGAAGCAGTACAATTAAAGATCTGGCGGTATTCGGTTGCAGGAGTAAGTTTACTCATAAAGTCAGGTCAATTTTCATAGTGAATCTCGAAAATAGGATTATTTCCATAAAGCTTTGTATGATGGAATCCCATCATTAACCGCATTTAAAGCTTTCCTGCCCGCCCCATACCTGACAATGCTGATAATTCCCCGGCAGAGGGGTTATTCAATCCTGCTTCACCCATTGATAGCAAAAATGACTGGTCTATTAAACATAACGCGGCATTGCCGCAGTAAGTTTTAGCTTTTAGCATATTTAGCTTCAGGTATGCCGATTGTTTTAATTTTGTGCGGATTTACTGGTGTAATCCTCCGTTTTTAAAAAGATCATATGCAGTCTGATAATAGGCCTTGGCCATATCAATCGTATGCGCAGCTAGTTTGGCGGGTTGCTGTTCGTTACTGTCCCGATGGTAGATATAGGTTTCTATTTTTTGCTGTGGACCTAAAATAACCAGGCTGTCCTGTCTTAAATAGGCTAATTTTTGATAGGTGCCCAGTACTGCCCTGGGTTGGTACCCAGGATCCATTACATTTTTGCCATAGAGGTTACTCTGATAGTTCCAGCCCAGAAGGCCGAATAATGTTGGATAAAGATCAATCTGAGAACACATTTTTTCGATCGGCCCCTTCATCTTATCTGGCAGGTTCAGGATCATGCAGGGAATATGGTACTTACTGATCTCTACTTCATTTTTACCTGCACTACCCGCACAATGGTCAGCAACAATGATCACTACTGTATTTTTATACCAGGGCTTTTTCTGAATCTCCTGAAGAAAGTTGCCGATCGCATAGTCCGTATACCTGACTGCAGCCTCACGGCTGCTGGGTTGCTTAGGGATCTTCCCCTCGGGAAAGGTAAAAGGCCTGTGGTTGGAGGTAGTCATTACGAAATTATAGAAGAGCTTTCCAGTTTCATAGTTTTTATCAGCCCCACGGATCACCGCATCAAACAAATCTCCGTCACTTATTCCCCAGGCATTTTCAAAATGAACCTGATTGTTCTGAATGATCGTCCTTTTAGTAGGATAGGTGTCATCGATCTTCAGGTTCCTGCCCCTGTCTGTAATGTCAAATCCGTTACTGCCAAAATATTCATTCATGTTGTCGAAATAACCATCTCCTCCATAATAGAATGTCCTGCTGTAACCTTCCTTTTGAAAAATATGGCCTACTGTAGTCAGGCTTTTATTGTGTGGCCTGCGGACGATACTGTTGCCCGGTGTTGGCGGTATAGACAAACTTAATGCTTCCATCCCCCGCACGGTACGTGTGCCTGTCGCGTACATGTTGGTAAACAATAGGCCTTGATCTGCCAGTGAATCCACAGCGGGCATCAGGTTTTGAGTATTGCCAAAATGTGCCATAAAGTCGGCGCTCAGGCTTTCCACGGTGATCATGATCACGAACGAGGCCATCGACAAGCATGACCTGGAACGCACCCGGCAGCAAATCGCGGTCCTGGCCGCGGCACTGAACCGGGCGGCCAAGCTGTTGCAGGAGTATCGCTGATGACGCC
>CAMLDJ010000073.1 GCA_946478755.1 uncultured Pedobacter sp.
CCTGCGCTGGCGGAGGTCAGGGCGTTTATCGGCTCTCATGCGCCTTTTGTATTGTCCAAGCAGGAGCTTGCGGCTTTTTGGGGTTAGGGTTTGGTATCGGTTTTTAAGGTTTTAGGAAAAATAAAAAAAGGGTAGATGAAGACAGGTAAAAAAGATGTAAAAGAGGCGGTCTGGGCCCGTGTCGGTCTGGTTGGGGTTGTGGGGATATGCTTTGTCCTGCTGCTGGAGGTTGGCGATGCGCTGGCGCAGAACGGGCAGGCGGGGATACAGGAGGCGACCAATCAGGTGAAGGGCTATTTCAATACGGGTGCGAACCTGATGTATGCGATCGGTGCGGTGATGGGGATCATTGGTGCGGTGAAGGTGTTCCAGAAGTGGAATGCGGGGGAGCCGGATACGGGGAAGGTGGCGGCGGCCTGGTTTGGAAGCTGTGTTTTTCTGGTGATCGTGACTTCGGTGCTGAAATCATTTTTTGGGGTGTAGTTATGGGGACGGTTTATCAGATCAACAAGGGGCTTAACAGGCCGATCAGTTTTAAGGGGCTGAAGGCGCAGTACATTGCTTATCTGAGTGCTGGGCTGGTGGTGTTGCTGTTGGGTTTTACGGTGGGGTATATTCTGGGGCTGCCGCTGGCGGTGCTGCTTCCGGTAACGGCGGTTTTGGGGGTGGGACTGTTTGTTGGGGTGGATTTTTTGAGCAAACGTTTTGGCCGGTACGGGCTGATGAAGTACCTGGCTTCAGGCCGGGTTCCGGTGTACCTGTGGTTCAATTCAAGGAAACTTTTTACGCATCTTAAAATTGGGGAGGGTTATGGGAAGAAATAGAGGAGTTGTTTTACCTGGAGGCGGGGTAAAGGCTTCGGGCATGTTTCCGGTGTACCGGGTGGAAAGGGACTGTATGCTTTCGGTGCAGGGGGATATTACGGTGGGTTTTGAGGTTTCGCTGCCGGAGATCTTTACGCTTAGTGCCAGGGATTATGAGGCTTTTCACCAGGGTTGGGTAAGGGCGATCAGGTTATTGCCGGAGCATACGGTGTTCCATAAGCAGGACTGGTTCGTTAGGGAGGCCTATGATTTTAAGGAGGTGCCGGGAGCGGATTTTTTGAGCGTGTCGAGTGAGCGTTTTTTTTCTGGCAGGGAAAGGCTGGCACATAAGTGTTATGTGTTTCTGACGAAAAAGCCTGCGGGCAGGAAGCTGTCGAACTCTGCTTATAGCAATATTCTGCGTAGGAGCATTGTACCAAAGTCCGTAATCGATGAACAGCTGTTATCTGATTTTCTGGATGCGGTAGGGCAATTTTCAAGGGTGCTCTCGGACGGTGGTTTTGTGTCATTGGTTAGGCTTAATGATGATGCGCTGGCAGGTACGGCCAATCAACCTGGGATCATTGAACGTTACTGCTTTTTATTGGGGGAGAATGCGCCTTCGGTGCTCCGGGACATCCACCTGCGCGGCGGGATTTCGGTGGGGGAGAAAAAGGTGGAACTCTTTACGCTTTCAGATGCGGAGGATCTACCTGCTTTGTGCGGGTCGAGGATCAATTATGATCGGTATTCTACGGACAGGACGAAGTTTTCGGTGGGTTTTGCAAGTCCTTTGGGATTGCTGTTGGACTGTGAGCATGTTTATAACCAGTATATTTTTATTGGGGACAGTAGCTTGACGTTAAAGCAGCTGGAGGCGAAGCGCAGGCGCTTGCAGTCACTTTCGGCTTATTCAAGGGAGAATGCGGTAAGCCGTGATGCGGTGAACGGCTTTTTAAATGAGGCGGTGACGATGCAACGGCTTCCGGTCAAGGCGCATTTCAATGTGATGGCCTGGTCGGAAGATGTAGGGAAGCAAAAAGAGCTGAAGAACCTGGTGGCCTCTGCCATGGCCGGGATGGATGCGGTGTGTAAAACGGAGACGGATGGGGCGGCGCAGATCTGGTTTGCTGGGGTACCGGGCAATCAGGCGGACTTTCCCCTGAACGATACCTTCGATACGTTTGCGGAGCAGGCTTGCTGTTTTCTGAACCTGGAGAGCAATTACCGTTCTTCGGATTCGGCGTTCGGGTTGCGTCTGGGTGACAGGCTCACGGGTTATCCGGTGCACGTTGATCTTTCGGATGAGCCGATGCGATTGGGGTATACCGATAACCGTAACAAGTTTGTGCTGGGACCGAGCGGATCGGGCAAGAGTTTTTTTACCAACCATCTGATGCGTTCCTGCTTCCGCGGGGATGCGCATGTGGTGATCGTGGATATCGGCCACAGTTACCGTGGGCTTTGTGAGGATGCTGGTGGGTATTATTTTACCTATTCTGAGGAAAACCCGATCGCTTTTAATCCTTTTTTTCTTTCTGCTGGGGATGTGATGGATACCGAGAAAAAGGAAAGTATCAAAACTTTGCTTTTGGCGCTTTGGAAAAGAGAAGGGGAAAGCTACCGCCAGTCAGAGTATGTGGCGGTGTCGAATGCGCTGAACCTGTATTACGTTTTTCTTGGCCGCAATCCGGATGTGTTTCCCTGTTTTGATTCCTTTTATGAGTTTTTGATGGAGGAATTTCTGCAGGTGCTGGAGGATGGGAAGGTGCAGGAGCGGAACTTTGATATCGATAACTTTCTTTTTGTGCTCAATCCCTATTACAAGAACGGGGAATTTGGTTACCTGCTCAATGCCAGAGAGAACCTGGATCTGCTGCACCAGCCCTTTATAGTCTTTGAAATTGATTCGATCAAGTCGCATCCCATACTTTTTCCCGTGGTTACGCTGATCATCATGGATCTGTATGTATCCAAGATGCGCAAACTTAAGGGCATCCGGAAGATCATGCTGATCGAGGAAAGCTGGAAAGCGATAGCCAGGGAAGGCATGGCGGAATACCTGAAGTTCCTGTTCAAAACGGTACGCAAGTTTTTTGGGGAGGCGATCGTGGTGACGCAGGAGGTAGAGGATATTATTTCTTCCCCTATTGTCAAGCAGGCGATCATCAACAGTTCGGGATGTAAGATTCTGCTTGATCAGTCCAAGTTCCAGAACAGGTTTGGGGAAATCCAGGAACTGTTGGGATTAAGCGAAAAAGAGAAGGAACAGATCCTTTCCATGAACAGGGCCAATGATCTTAACCGTAAGTACAAGGAAGTGTTTATTTCGCTGGGCGGGCAAAAATCGATGGTGTACAGGACGGAGGTAAGTGAGGAAGAGTATTTAACCTTTACCACAGAGGAAACGGAAAAGATCAAGGTGGAGGAATATGCGCTGCGCTACGGGAGCAGGGAAAAGGGCATAACGGTACTGGCGGAAGAGCTGCGCACTTTGCGGAAATAGCTGGGCGGGGTTGGATAGGCTTGAGTGTTTTTTGATCATTAAATTTTATATGAGGAGTTTAAAATAATGAGAAGGGTAATTAAGATAAGCTGCGCAATGGGGCTGCTGGGCATCCTTGGCGCGTGTAAAACAGGAAACAATAAAAAGGACTTTATACCGGGCATGTATGTGAGCCATGCCAGGGGAGAATTCGCCTTGGCTTCGGACACGCTGGTGTTTGCGGTTGGGGCTGGGGATAATGCCTACGCGATTGAGCGGCGGACGGGTTATCAGCTGATCACGGGCGGAAGACCGGGCAGACGGGAATGGGATCGGGAATCCTGGACAGGGATCTTTGATCCGGAAAAGGGGCTGGTGCAGGAGCTGCGCAAAGGTAGGGTGATCCGTTTTGTACCGGATTCGGGTTATCTGGTGATCGGGCGCAGGGTGTACAGAAAGGTGTATTAACGGTCTCTTTTTTAAAATCAACAATCAATTGACAATGGAATTTATGAAAAAATGCGGTGTTAATCTCGCCGCTAAAATCTGGAAGCTTATGAAAAGTTATATGATCATCCTTCCCATATCGGCCATGACGATCTGTGTGAGTCTGCCCAAGGGGGCAAATGCGCAGCTGGCGGTACTGGAAGTGATAAAGGCAGGGGTAAAAAAAGTCATCAAGGCGGTGGACCTGAAGGTGCAGCGTCTGCAGAACGAAACGGTCTGGCTACAGAATGCGCAGAAGGTATTGGAAAACCAGCTTTCGAAATTAAAGCTCACCGAGATTGCAGACTGGACACAGCGGCAGAAGGAGCTTTATAGCAAGTATTATCAGGAGCTGTGGGAAGTGAAATCGGCGATCACCTATTTTAAAAGGATCAGGGAGCTGACGGCAAAGCAGGTGAAGCTGGTGGATGAATACCAGTGGGCCTGGAAGCTGTTTCAGCAGGATAAACATTTTAAGGTGGAGGAGCTGGAGAATATGAAAAATGTGTATTCGGGGATATTGGATGAAAGCCTGAAGAATGTGGATGAGATCCTGCTGGTCGTGAACAGTTTTAAAACGCAGATGAGCGACGGGGAAAGGCTGGAGATCATTGCTAAAGCATCGGACAGGTTGGATACCAATTTCAGTGACCTGCAGACTTTCAATAAGCAGAATATTGGGATCAGTATCCAGCGGGCAAGGTCGGTGGATGAGGTGGCTACTTTGAAGGAGATTTACGGGATAGAGTAGTTTGTGGGACGGGGTTTTATGGGGCTGGCATGCTTTTGATAGGATTAATAGTAGATAAAATGATGGATATAAATATAAAAAGAGTTTTTAGCATTCCGTTGCTGATGGCATTAATGTCAAGTGCTACGCTGGCGCGCTGCCAGACCTGGTCGGAGTGGTTTTCGCAGAAGAAAACGCAGGAAAAATACCTGCTCGAACAGATCGCAGCAGTACGGCTGTATTCGGGCTACCTGAAAAAAGGTTACGAGGTGGCCAGGTCGGGATGGAATACGGTTTCAGATCTGGCTAAGGGGGAATTCAGTCTGCACAACAGTTTTATCAGCTCACTGGCAACGGTGAATCCTGCAATCGGAAGATCGGTCAAGGTCGCAGAAATTGTAGCCTTTCAGCTGGAGATCATGAAGCTGTTTTCAGCTTTAAAAGGGGAGCAGGATTTGAGTCTTGCTGTCTTTGGTTATATCGGGGAGGTGGAGGATAAAGTGCTTTCCGAGTGCAGTGATGACCTGGATGGGCTGTTTTTGGTGGTGACTTCGGGAAGGCTGGAAATGGGGGATGCGGAGCGGCTTTCGAGGCTGGAAAGGATCTATGGATCAATGCAGGATAGAGCCAGCTTTGTTAGGGATTTTGCCGGGCAGGTGGGTGTCATGCAACGTATCAAACAACGCGAAGAAAAATCGGTGGACAATTTAATGAGGTTGTATGAGGTGCATTAGGGATTGGGTTGCGGATTTGATTCAGGTGCTGGTTATCGTTTTTGTTTTTATGTTTTTTGGGCTTTGTTCATTTAATGTTCATGCGCAGTCGGCGGAGGCGAAACAGTTGCTCTTGAATGTGGAAAAGCTCAGCCAGCTGAAGAACATCCTTAGGGACATGAAAAAAGGGTACGAGGTGCTGAGCACGGGTTATAACACGGTCCGCAATATTTCAAAAGGGAACTTTTCACTGCACGAGTTTTTTCTGGATGGGCTGATGCTGGTGAGCCCTGAGATCAGGAAATACCATAAGGTGGCGGATATGATTGCATTACAGGTGAAGATCGTAGCAGAGTATAAGGCAGCTTACCGGGCTTTTTCTTCTTCGGGCGGTTTCAGTATAGCAGAGCTGGATTATCTGGCTAGGGTGTATGGACAGCTTTTGGAGCAGAGCCTGGATAACCTTGATGAGCTTGCCATGGTGCTGACCGCTGGAACTTTGCGCATGGCGGACGAAGAGCGGCTGCGCATGATCGACCGGTTGTTTTCTGACACCGAGGATAAACTTTTATTCTTGCGGAGTTTCAATGCACAGGCCGGGCAGGTGCATAGGGCAAGGCAAAGGGAGAAGGGTAACCTTGCTGGGCTGAAGGCACTTTATTAATGGGTGTAGATTTTTGTCTTAAATAAATAACAGATTTTATGAAAGGATTTTTGAACAGCTTTTTTAAGCTGATGGGGATTTTATTGCCCTGTATTTTACTGCCAGCTATGGCATCGGCGCAGGGGATTTCGGGAACGCTTTCTGAAACGCTCTCTGGGATGCAGCCGGTGCTGGACAGGATTTATGCCGAGATGCTACCAATGTGCAGTAAACTGATCGGTGTGGCGCGGGGACTGGGCGGCTTCGGGGCAATGTGGTATATCGGGGCAAGGGTGTTCCGCCACCAGTCCAATGCGGAGCCGATCGATATGTACCCGCTATTGCGGCCCTTTGCATTGGGTATTGCCATCCTGCTCTTTCCGGCGGTGATTTCGGTGATGAATGGGATCCTGCAGCCTACGGTCTCGGCTACGGGTAGTATGGTGTCGGGCAGCAATTCGGTGATCGCGAAACTTTTGAAAGCCAAGGAGGAGGCGATGAAGAAGTCGAAGTATTACCAGATGTATATCGGGGAGGACGGGCGGGGCGACCGTGATAAATGGTATAGGTATTCGCATCCGAAGGATCCGGACGGGAGCGGGGAAACGTTTCTGGACGGGCTGGGGAATGACCTCACTTTTTATATGGAAAAGCAGAGTTATGTGTTCCGTAATAATATCAAGCAGTGGATGAAGGAGGTATTGGAGGTGGTCTATGCGGCCGCTTCGCTCTGCATCAATACCTTGCGGACTTTCTTCCTGATCATTCTGGCGGTATTGGGACCATTGGTGCTGGGCTTTGCGGTATTTGACGGTTTTCAGCATACGCTCACGGTCTGGCTGGCCCGCTACATCAATATCTTTTTGTGGCTGCCCGTGGCCAACATCTTTGGGAGCATTCTGAACAAGATCCAGGAGCAGATGATCAAGCTGGACATCTCCCAGATCAGCCAGCAGGGGGATACCTTTTTTTCTTCCACGGATACCGCTTACCTGATCTTTCTGATCATTGGCATTGTGGGTTATTTCTCGGTACCGACAGTGGCGAATTTCATTGTCAATGCAGGTGGTGGGAATGCAATGGTGCAGAAGATGAACATGATCGTTGCGGGCACTGGCGGCAGGGCAATGGCTTATGGCGGGGCAGGTATGGGTATGGCAGCGGATGCGATGGGCGATGCCTATCGTCAAATGAGCCAGAGCATGGCCTCGTCGGGCGGTAACGATTACTTCCCGGACGGGGATGGAGGAAGCAGCCACCAGAAAGACCGGATCAGCGGCAGATAAGGGATTAATTTTTAATAGGGTTTTATGTTTACACAGTTCAAAAATATCGATACGGCTTTTAGCCATATCAAACGCTTCAGTATCGGCTTCCTGATCTGCTGCACATTGCTTTCAGGTCTTGTGGTCTGGAAGAGCTTTTCCTGGGTAAGGGAAGCGCAGGGCAAGATCTATATCCTGGCGGGTGGAAAAGCGATCGAGGTGTTTGCCTCGGACCGGAAGGACAATGTTGCAGTAGAATTACGCGACCACATCAAGATGTTCCATTACTGGTTTTTTACGCTCGATCCGGATGAAAAGGTGATCCAGGCCAATATTGCCAAGGCACTGAACCTGGCAGATGAAAGCGGGCGCAAGGCTTATGAGAATTTAAAGGAGCGCGGGTTTTACAATAACCTGATCTCGGCGAATATCTCGCAGGAAATTACGGTCGACAGTACGCAGCTGGACCTGGATGTCTATCCGTTCCTGTTCCGGTGTTACGCGACGCAGAAACTGATCCGTTCGAGTTCGACGGTACTCCGTAAACTCGTTACCCAGGGGCAGGTACGCAATGTATCGCGGAGCGATAATAATGCGCACGGTTTTCTCATTCAGCGCTGGGAGACGGTGGATAATGCGGACAGTACACAAGTTGTTAAGCCATGAGGAAGGGAAAGGGAAAAGAGTGCCGGCTTTCAGCCGGGCAGCTTAAGTCGGTGAATGCCTTTTCGGTCCGCTTGATCAGGTTTCAAAGGCGGATTGCCGATCAGTTGAACAAAAGGCTTGCATTTCTGGGTGTAGTTAGGATCAAGGCTTTGCTGTATTTCTTTTGCGGGATACTGACGGCCTATTTCATTACGCTGGTGGTGACCAGCCTCAGTTAATCAAATATCAATTACTAAAATTTTATTATGGAAAAAGGAAAATCTAGCCTGAAAAGGCTGTTTGATACTTCGGGTAAAAGCGAAGCGGAAAAGAAAAAGTTTAAGCAGCGGGCATTGCTGATGCTGGTCGCTGTGGTGGCGGTCTGTCTGGTCGGGTTAGGGCTGGTCATCAAGGATAGCCTGGCTAAAAAAGAGCAGGCGCAGCAAGCAAAAAAAGGCATCAATACCAGTCTGCCCGATGCGGTGCTGAAAAAAGATATGCCCGGGGACAAGATGAGCATCTATAACATTACCCCGATGGATACCGCTGGGAAACACGAGGGACTGTCCGGTCTGCAGATGAGTTTGAAAGCTTCGGTAGAAGATGCACAGGCCAATGCGATCCGGGAGCGCCTGAAAAGTATCGATCAGCAGATCAATGCACCTGTTGCGGTCCGGAGTGGTTTTGTTCCGGCACCTGTTGCCGTTTCTCCTATGGGGGATCATGATACAAAGGCAGATGTGGACAGGCTGGAAAAACTGATGCAGGCGATGCAGGAAGGGAAAAGTGGGGATAAGGAAATGGAACAGTTGAGCGAGATGATGGACAAGATCATTGCGGTACAGAACCCGGGGCTTGTGCAGGAAAAGATGTTAGCACGAAAAACGGAGCTGGCCAAAAAGGACAGTGCTTTTCGGGCGGTACCAGCAGTGGTCGAGGGGAGCCAAAAGGTAATGCCGGGCGGACTGGTCAGGCTGCGCTTGCTTGATACGGTCAGCCTTAACGGGATGTTGTTGCCGAAAGACCAGTTGCTTTTTGGCTCCTGCACGATCGTGAACCAAAGGTTATTGCTGGATATTACCAATATCAGGCTGGGCAGTTCGATCATCCCCGTTCAGCTTTCGGTGTTTTCGCTGGATGGCATTGTTGGTATTGATGCACCGGAGGCGGTGTTGGGGGAAACCGCGGGGAACGGGCTGAGTAATGCAGTGCAGTCGATGCAGTTTCTTTCGATAGACCAGTCATTGGGTATCCAGGCGGCTGGCGCAGGGATCGATGCGGCCAAAAGCCTGATCGGGAAACGGGTGAAGCGCGTCCGCGTGAAACTGAAGGACTGTTATCCGGTATTGCTCAGGATCAACCGGTATTGAGCGGAAGTGATTTTTAATAATTATTTATTTTTTTTAAAAACCAATCGTTATGAATTTAAACAATCTTCAGAACCTCCAGCAGGAGATGGCAAAACTCGGCTTTTCAGAAAAGCTGAGCAAGCAGATGGAAGAAAAGATGGCAAGTGACCTGCCTTACTTTGTGCTAAAGGACAGGGTGCCCGGGGATAGGGAGCAGGTGGATATGAAACTCCATTTCAAGCAGTCTACCCAATCGGATTATTACTACCTGAACAAGTACGAGGTATCGCTGGCCAGTGGCAAAGGTTTGGAAGAAGGGCAGAAATGCTGGATCATTACCGGGCCGGAGCAAAGGGGTGGAAAGAACATGGCAAAGGAATTCACCGACCTTAGGGACGGTATTGATGTCTTCAAAAAATTAGAGGTAAATGCCAACTTGGTCGTCGGGAAATCCCTTGAATACAATACAACCATTGCCCTGCGGGAGGGTAAAGAGATGAAGTTCGTGGATAAGGATTTTCGCCAGGCTTTTTATGCGCCCGAGTTGAAACAGACTTTCTGGGTAGACCGTGGTGAGGGCTTTACGGCTGAACAGGCGAAAAACCTGGTGCAGGGGCGTGCGGTATACCGCGACAACCTACTTTCCACTAACGGGGTAACGTATAAGGCCTGGGTGACTTTGGATAAGGATAAGCCTAGGGACAGGGTAGGGAATCTGGTGCTGCGCCAGTTCAATGATCCGGGTTATGGCTTTGACATTAAGGCTTCTTTGAATGAATACAAGATCAAGGAACTTTCCGATAGCCAGCAGATGGCGAAGATTGAGGAAAGTTTGCGTAATGGTAACCGGGCACTCATTACTGTTGAAAAGGATGGGAAAGAGGTGAAAATGCTGATTGAGGCCGCCGTACGTTATAACAGGATCAATTTTTTCGACCGTAGTGGCAAGATGGAGAAAAGGGAGCAGTTTGAGCGGAAATTGGAACCGGTGCTTTCTCAGGCCAATGGAAAAGAGAAGGGCAAAGCAAAGGGGATAGAGTTGGGTGTTTAATGTTGATAGGGTATGTTCATAAGGACATACCCTATTTTTGTTTATACTATACCAGTTGAAGAAAGTAAGGTTGAAGGCCCAGATAAAAATAGATAAGATAAAGAGAAGAAAAATGATAGGTAATAGTCACTACATAATCTGACAGTTGGTAGTTTTACTGATATGATACCAACACATATGAATTAAATGAAATTCATATTTATAGATTTTCTGTTAACCTTTTCGGTGCTTTCTGAACTTATTGACCCAAAACCCTGCCATTAAAGTTGATACTGCTTCAGCTGCGTAAAATTAGCAGTGCTTCGGATCAATTCCAGATCAGTTGATTGATCTTGACTGGTTAAGGTCGGTAGTAGGTCTGTATTCGTGTTTTTTTTCGTATAATCTATTGTTTTTTACACAGGAATATACTCTTGCGGCGATTTTTAATCGGATTGCATTGAGTACTGACATTTTGTGTTTTCCTTCTATATCCATTTTACGGTGATAGTAAGCCTTGATATCCGGGATAAACCTTTTGGCCAGAACGGCAGAGTTATGTAGCAGGGCTTTCATTTTTTTATTGGCAATCTTTGATATCCGGGTTTTCTTATGGACCGTGGTTCCTGATTTATAAGGGAAGGGCGCTATTCCGGCGTATGATGCGAACTTTCTGATGGTACTTATGTTTTTGAATTCATTGGTGCAGATGAGGATTTCCAGTGCGACCACGGGCCCGACACAGGGCACTGACTGCATTAAGGTCATCAGCCGGTTTGTTTCTTCGTCAGCTTTCCATGTCGCCTCAATTGAATCTTCAACATCCCGTATATCCAGTCTAAGGGCATCGGTACTCCTGGAGCAAAGTCTATTGTTCTGTTCGATCAAGCCCTTCTTCACAAAGCCTGTGGTTTCTTTTAAGGGCACCCGCATAGCGATATGAAGAGATTGTAACCGCTTTCTCAAGGTGGATAAACCGGCCAGCTGTTCGATGATCGGCCGCTTTGGCACTCTTATTCTTAATACATCCCTGGATCTGTAGAGGTACAGCGCGATTCTTTCAGCATCTTGTTTATCTGTTTTGCCCCTGATTAAACCCAAAGAATTTTTAATGCGAAGGGGCGAGTCGACAACAGTATCGATTTTAAGCGTCTTCAGTTTGTTGATCAGGTGATTGCCATAGATTCCTGTATTTTCCATTCCAACTACTGCATTTCTGGTGGTAAACTTCAAAGAAGCTTTCAGGTGTAGCATATGATCCCTGATCGCTTTTGGTTCATTGGATATGGTATTGTGGACCAAAATAGATCCCTGAACCATGACGGCGATATCCAGGGTTTCTTTTGATATGTCGATCCCGATGAAATAGACATACTTTTTTGTTTTATTCAATGCATCCATAGGTGATGGTTTTATTTCCCATCTTGAACGGTCAGGCGTTTTCTACAATATAGGTCTTACCTTAGCAAAAGCTCTGACTTACCTGACCGCTCTTTTAATTTATGCTGACCACTAACTTATCGGGCCTTTTGCTCACGCTTTGGTCTTTCCTCGATCAGCATTTAAGTCTTCTCCCGATAATCATGATCATTCAATTAAATTTTGATGGGACATTATTTCAAATCCGGTTTATTCGATATAGGCAGTTTTCCGGTCCCTTTTAAACAAATTTAGGCATCAAAGGTGATTTAATCAATTTAGTTTTTTTAAATATCACCGGCCCAAGGCCGTGGAGGACCAGGGGAATCTGGTGTTGTGTTCTGATAGGGGGCGGTCAGCGCTGTAAGATGATTCTGGTTGGATGAGGTGGTGGGCTGGGATTTGGTAGAGGGATAGCTTAGCAGGGTATGTATTTGTTTGTTTGTTTGTTTGTTTGTTTGTTTGTTTGTTTCAACAAATGGGAGTGTTGTTTTGGTTGTGATTTAGGAAGAGGTTTGAGTTGTTTTTGGCTGTCCCCTGCGGGCCGGGCCATCTGCTGTATCTTTAGCAACAAATGTATTTAAATTGGCAGTTCATCCGCTATACTATATTAATGGTAAAATTTAAGCCCATCTTTTTTATAACTTTTACCTAATTGTAAAATACTGTTAATTAGGTATTCGTAATCAGCGTTGAAGTTCGTAGATTTATATCAAACCAAACGGACATTTACTAATATGGCTCTCTCAAATGAAATAAAAAACTTTAAATGGGTTGTTCAAGAAAAAACGAAAAGGGTATTAAAGCTAACATTCTTAGCGATGGCATTTTTTTCTGGTTTTTCCTCGGTATATGCACAATCACTTATTTATTCTGAATACCTTTTTAAATTTGATTATTTAACTCGTCGATTCATCAGCGAATCGGTTCAAATACCAATTGACCAGCCTTTCAAAATCTCGGTTGACGGCCTGGGTTCAAAGGATATTGTTATCATACAAGCTAATGAAGTTAACTGCGGGGACATCGACGCGTGCGAAATTATTAATAATTGGAGCTGATAGCTTTGCGAGACCATTTTTGATAGGATGGTTCGCCAGTATGGGGGTTGGTGACAATAGTTGGACACTTATAGGTCGAAAACAAACTTAACAATATGAAAAATACAATTTTATTTATTTTCTTTCTCTTAACAGCAAAAAGCTTGTCTGGACAAGATACTTATTCAAAAGGTTGTGTTCTTGACCCAGAAATTTATAAAACAGTTAAGGCAATTTCAAAACCAACTACGAGGAGTTTCGAAAATTTACCAACTTTTTATTCTTTAAAACAATATACCGCTATTCCTGGTAACCAGGGAAGTATGCAAGGAAGCTGTACAGGTTGGGCAACGACATATGCAGCCAGAACAATATTAGAATCCATTTTTTTAAACAGAACTAACCAAGATGAATCTAAAAGTGAGGGATTTTCGCCTTCATTCATCTATAACAGAATTAAAGTAGACCCATATTCATGTATCAAGGGATCAGTAATAAGTCAGGCCCTTGATTTATTAAAAAATGAAGGATGTTTAAAACTTAAGGATTTTAACTACATCAGTAGTGACTGTTCAAAAATTCCAAATAATGAAGAAATCCGAAAAGCAGGAAGCTATAAGATTAAGGATTTTATAAGATTATCAGGGTACAATATTGACAAGAATGATATGGTTAATAATATCAAAAAAGCATTAGTCAATAAAAATCCTGTAGCAATTGGTTTTACTTGCTACAGTTCTTTTAATAATGCCAAAGAAGTATATAATGTTATTTCGGAAAGTAAATTTCCCGGTGGGCACGCTGTTTGCATTATAGGATATGACGACAGTAAATTTGGCGGCGCGTTTGAAATTATGAATAGTTGGGGTTCAAGCTGGGGGAATAAAGGTTATACTTTTATGAGATATAGTGATATTATCAATGACAATTACTTTCAGGCATATCAGGTAATTGGCGACTTTAAAGAAGATCCTACACCTGTTTATAACGCATTTTCAGGAACAGTAAAATTAGTGAAAGATAACGGTGAAGAATTTAAGCCCATACTTTCGAAGAATGTAAAAAGAGACTTTGAAATTATTTCAACAGAAAGCCCAACCTATAAAATAGCCAATGCTACTAATAGTGGAGATAAATTTAGAGTCCTTTTTAATACTAACAAAGCCTCTTATGTCTATTTGATTTCGTATGGAACAGCTACAAAAATTGCAAAGCCGATTTTTCCATTTGAAAATTTTTCAGCCTTACTCAATGCCAACAGTGAAATAGCGATACCGAACGAGAATTATTATATCCAACTGGATAAAAATATCGGAACAGATTATCTGACTATTCTTTATAGCAAAGATATTCTCGACATTAATGAGGTATGCAAACAAATAAACCTTAAAACAGGCAGCTTTATCCAAAGATTAAATGATATGCTTGGTAAGAACATTACGGGTAATGAAATTAAGTTTAATGAAGCTAAAATTAGCTTTGAAACTGATTATACACGTAGTAAATTGTTACCTATAGTAATTGAATTTCAACACAAATGAGGGCATTCTTAATATATCTGTTTATTTTATTCTGCGGTAAATGCTATGCACAGGTGGGCATTTCAACCAGTGTAAATTTTGAAACGCAAGCTGAAAGGGTTGTTTTTTCCAATGACGGGAAGTATGCTGCTGTATTTTTCAAAAATGAAATACAGGTATTAGACTTAGCGAGCCAGAAAATTTCTGAAAAGTACGACAATAAATTTTTGGGCGACAGAGTAAAATATGACCCGGAATTTTCTTACGACAATAAGTTTATTTATGGCCTTTCCAATCAGGGGTTCTTCTTTATTAACCGGGATTTAAAACAGGCCAAATTCGTACCTAACCGGAGTAATAGTAAAATAGGCTACTATGAGAATTTTGAAAGAATTGATTATGTAAAGGGCGTTTTTAAAATTAAAGGAACCCAGTGTAAATATGCAGTCACTAACGGGGTGAATAATTGTTCAAATAAATATTTCATCTTTAACTATAGTGGTGATTCATACCTGGCATCGACAAGTATCTCAACAGAAAAATATAATAGTCTTCGGTTTCAGGTAAGTGAGGATGATAAAACCAAAACAGTTATGTTTAATGATTTCGAATATAGTAATATCGAAATTTATAAACTAAAAAATAACGAAGAATTGATTTCCAGACATTATAACCCTAAGAATTCAATTGTATCGCTGATAATTAAGAATGAAAAAGATAATACTCAGGATAATGGCGGCAAAATCATTTTATTCTCTTTAAAAAAGAAAGAAATTAATAAGTCAATCCCAATAAATATTGAACACAAATTTTGGACAATGTACTACGGAAGTGCTCAAATCTCTGATGATGAGCAGATTTTGGTTTATTCCAATGGTAAATGCATCAATAAACTTGATTTAAATTCCGGTAAAACAGAACAATTGGTGTGCCTGGACAGGCCACAGTTTGTTTATGATTCTGGTTTATCCAGAATTTATTATTGTGATTATTTCATTATCCATAAAATTGGAATTATGGGAATAAACGGGACTAAACAAGAGGGATTGGCCGTTAATTTCAGTATTCCTGCCGAAAAAATAACCGCAACTTCAATCAGTAAACAAAAAATAGAACTTTGCATTAGCAACCCAAAATTACTGCAATACAAATCAATTGATTATTATCTTAATGATCGCAAGATCAGCGATCGCGATTTCGAAATTGCTACCAATACCTGTATTTCTTCTTTCAGTAAAGTAATTGACCTATTAGAAGGACAAAATACTTTTGAGGTTGTTGTACTTGATCATTCAGGTAACGAAATTAATAGGGAAAAAAGAGTTATTAATTATACCCAAAAACAAATTGAGACACCGGTTATCAACCCTATTCCAAGAGTTACTACAGAGAAAAGGTTAGCACTTGTAGTGGGAAATAGTAAATATATTAATGGTAACAATTTACCGAATCCATCAAACGATGCGGATAGTTTAGAGTTTGTATTAACCTTATTGAATTTCAAAGTAATAAAAATTAAAAATCAATCTAAGCAACAATTGGAAACAGCAGTTAAAAAATTTGCACTCCAGCTAAAAGATTATGATGTAGGGTTATTTTTCTATGCTGGACACGGAATGGAATTTAATGGTGAGAATTACATCATTCCAACAGATGCAGAAAAATTAGATAAATCTGATGTGCAGTATCGATGCGTAAGTACAAGCTGGTTACAGGAAAAAATGGCAGAAGCCGGAGCCTACAATAAGACCAATATTGTCATCTTAGATGCTTGTAGAAATAATCCATTTAGGAGTTGGCGTTCGTTTGATGATAGCAATACTTGGATCCCACCTTCAAACGTACCAACAGGTACAATTGTCGAATATGCGGTTTCACAAGGACAGAAAGCATCAGATGGCTACGGCTCAAATGGAGATTATACATCGATACTTCTAAAACATATTAAGACAAAAGGATTAGAAATAGAAAAAGTTTTCAAACGGGTTAGAATCGATTTAAAACAAAAAGGCGGACAAGACCCGGTCGAGATAAATCAACTAACAAAAGACTTTTATTTCTTAAAATAAACATTGATGGGAAGTATTGCCACTAACAAGGTGTACTGGTATATCTGACCAATTCACTAAATAAAATTTACAGCAGTGAAATCGTTATTGCGGAACAAATTGCAATTAACGCCTCTGAAGCATTTTGGGACTTCTCGATTTCAAAGCATTCCAGCAGAATCTTTAAATTAAATGTACAGTCGATCTTATCCAATTAATACGTTCAGGCACCTTTACTTCATTAATTTTGCAGTATCAAACACCCGGCTTAGCTTTAGTTAATATGGAACTAATACTGTCAACCAATTTTTTGGTGTTTTCCTGATGATCTAGCCTGTTATTTCGCTCTCATTCAATGTATACCTGAATTAATTTTGATCAGTGGAGGATATCTTTATCAATGGGTTTCCACAGTCCGTATGAAATATATGCTGGTATAACCGTGTCCCATCATTGGACTGTTTTGTATTTCTTCTTATAAATTCGCCTTTTGTGACGCTTTTTTAGGTTTAAATGGTCTGTTCAATTTTGGGGTTACGGAACTCGATTTAAAGCCGTTTTGTGGTTTAGGAAATTGAACCCCTTTAATGAATTAGCTGTGCTGAAGGGTTTTAAGTGTTTCAGTCGCTATTATTGCCAGATCGTTATTAGTTAAAACTTTTTCCTATTTTGTGTTTATGGAAATAAGGGAGTCAAGTCAATATGTTAAAGCAAGGGCTGTACTGCTTGCTGAGTACTTTGCTGAAAGGGGCTGGTTGGTCACTGAAGGCAAGAACAACTGCGTTCTGTTTTACATTCCGGCAGATCAGGAGTTTCATTATTCACAGCAGCAGCTGGCCGATATTATTGCTGAATCTGATTTTCATGTAATCGAAACAGGCTTGAAGTTGACCAGTATCATCTATATGTTTTACCAGATGTGTAAACTTAAGGGAGAGGTTGAAGTTTGGCCGACAACGGAATTTGATATTTACACGGGTTAGTAACAACTGTATTCCAGTTGGCAGTTATTTCGCCTGTATGGAGTCGTAACAAAGCTCAAAATGCCGCTCGCCTACTTTTTTGTAACCGAATTCAAAACAGAACAACCAAAGTTCGTTGTATCCTTTGTTCAGCACGCTCGTGCAGAATTTAGGCTCAAAACCTTTTCCTAAAAGTTCCTGTTTGGTAATATGGATGGTAGTACCTTCCTTCAGTTTTTCCAGGTGATATTGTTTTAAGATTTCGTAATTGGCCCTGATCTGTTTAAAGATGGCTGGGATGTTTGCATTGTCCCTTGCTTTTTCTTCCGCCCTTAACTTCCGGTTAAAGCCGTTGCGGCAGGTGTCGTTACAGAAGCGTTTGTCGGTCCGTCCGAACAGTCCCTTTCCGCATTCAGCGCAGGTCTGT
Source organism: uncultured Pedobacter sp. (assembly GCA_946478755.1). Next base: position 17,566 of record CAMLDJ010000073.1, read on the forward strand.
CCATCTGTGGTTTCTTGATTGTTGTTCATAGTTAAGTGTTTGGTTGATTGATAGATAAACGATTTTACGCCTTAATTGTTTTATAGATCGGATAAGGCGGTCCATGACCGGGTAATTTCATTTTGTACCGACTGTTTGTTGGTGGCTTGCTGAACTTTGTGGTGTAACCAATAAAAAACATCATGAAACCATCGTGATTTTTCATAATACATAGTGGTATGAAAAAGTCTGATAGCTTCATCACAATTGAAAAACAGATTATATACAGATGAAAAATAAAATTATTGCAACCGAATCGTTCTCATCAAAGAGCAGGCATTTCTTTTTGGATTTCATGCTTGCCAAAAACGATACCAATTACATCAGTATTACCCGGAGCGATGAGCAGCCGGACGGCTCTTATGTCCGTAACAGGGTCAACATCTTTCAGGAAGAGTTTGAATTCCTGATCTCTGCCTTTGCTTCACTTTTCCGTTCTGCAGCCTATTCCGGCGAGCAGGCCCATGTGAAGGATTTTAAGAAAAAGAAGGATGGTGATACTCCGATCGGAAGCTGGCCGGAGGAACTGCGGCCAAGGGAAAAGATGGCGGAGCATGGGACGAAAGCGATGAGGGACGAGGAGCTGCTGGCCATGCTGATCGGTTCGGGCTCGCCGGACGGATCTGCGGTATCGCTTGGCCGGAATATCCTGGAGGATGTGGGCTATGACCTTTCCAGGCTGGGTAGCCTGGAACATGCGGCACTTTGCCGTTTTCCGGGTATGGGTATGGCAAAATCCTCCTCCATTATTGCTGCTTTCGAACTGGGCCGCAGGGCTTATGGTTTTTTCCGATCGGGCGTTTCGCCCAACATTACTTCTGAGCATCCGCATAATGGATAATTCCTTAACGTTGAGCGGTAGCTGATCTTTTCCGCTTTCCGCTTTCTTTTTTCTATGGGTTATCTTTTCTGAGGTGATCGTGGGTACCACTCTGCCCTTTTGGAGAAGCAAATTTCTGAACAATCCTGTTTCCGTCAAGGCCGGGCCCCTGCGGGGTCTGCTCGAAAAAAATCTTCCCTGCTCGCTGCGCTCACGAGGTTTTTTTTTCGGCAGAGCCTTGTCTTGAAAACAGGATCGTAATCAGGTGAGGGGCTTATCAAAAGGACAGGAGGCTCCTGCCGACTGACATAAATTATTAGCCCATGGAAAAATTAAAAGGTAGAAGCCCACCCACAGCCCTAAGGCCTCGCACGGCGCAGGATGCGCCACGGCTTAAAGCAGTTTCCCCGATAGGGGATGTTATAGGAATTATTTTAAACAATTATTTAAATCAAAAAATCATGAAAACGAATTTAATCGAAAACGGAAAATCAAACGGTCAGTTAACTAATACGCCTAAAGCACTTGGTGCAGGGGTAAACGGAGCCCAGGATGGGAGCAACGGAAGAGGAGCGGAAGCGAAAAAGGATGATAAGGATATTAAGGGGACTGTTAATGGCGAAGTGAAAAAAGAAGAAGTTAAAGGCGAGGCGTTGAAGCAGGAGCCGACCAAGACGGAGATCAGAGAACAGTTGGCGGAGCAAAAGCCTGCGATGAATCTGGAGCAGGTTTTAAAAATGGTAGAGAGCCTGCACCGCAAAAAGATCCAAAGGGATAAACTGGTAGAGACCATTACCACTTTGGAAGAGTTCGAGGTAAAACAGTTGGAGGATGCAGAGGAAACGGGTATCGGCCAGTATCAACGCTGTGAACTGGTGATTGAGGATGACAAGGGGAATGAGTTCAAGACCAAGAACCCTTTTATCATCAAAGAGGTTGCGGAGCGTGTTAGAACGCTTTGCGTGGGCAGGCTTTCGGAGATTGAGGGCGAAATGGTTGTCCCTGCTTAATGGTTGTTGCCCCCGTTTTTCGGGGGCAATGATTTTCAGATTTTAATAGAAGATACAATGAAAATGGAATATGTTTTTATCGTACTGCGGGCTGCGGTCAGCACGCCGTACGAGAATATAGAAGATACGATGAAGGAGATTTTAGCACAGGGGAGCTGTTTGCTGACCAATACGAAGAATGTGGGATTCTTTAAAGTCAATCTTTCGATGATCACTAATGTTGAACCAAAACCAAAAGAAAATGGCACATCAGCTTAATTACAATAAAACTACGGAAAAGCACAGCTTTTTTAGTGTAAAAGAAAAGGCCTGGCATGGGCTGGGTACAATTGTGGAGGTCTATCCGACGAGTTCCGAGGCGATAAAATTTGCAGGGCTTGATTTTACGGTAGAAAAACGGCCTTTGTTTACGCCGAATGCTTTGGCGATGGATCTGCTGGATTTCCCTGATACGGTTTATCTGGGGGGTGGGAATGAAGGTATTTTGGTGCCGGATGCTTTTGCAATGGTGCGTGTAGATACTGAAGGCGTTTTGGGCGTAGTCGGCAGGGATTACAGGATCGTGCAGAATGTCGATGCCTTTGCTTTTTTTGATGCCATTGTTGGCGGTGGTGAGGGTATAAAGTACGAAACTGCGGGCTGTCTTGGCAAAGGTGAACGTACGTTTATCACGGCTAAACTGCCTGATTAT
>CAMLDJ010000074.1 GCA_946478755.1 uncultured Pedobacter sp.
TGGTACCATCAGGAAGCACAACCTGGTAGGTTCCACCACGGGGAGTGGTGATGGTTGTCATTCCATTTAGCAAGCGCAGCGAAGAAGTATTCCCTAAATTTGATTCAGCTTTTGAACCCAAAGTACTTCCATCACTATATGTTATCTTACCCACATCAATCACCACTCCGGTTTTCGCATCGCTTAGTTGCACGCTGCTGCCATCAGGTAAGGTGATTGTGGCTGTGTTTTTGCCAGGTTTAATATCGTTTTGATTCGCGATTTCTGAATTGCGATTTACGGCTGGGTTTCCGGCAAAAAACCAAACGCCTAAAATAATCAATGCTACAGCTGCTGCTATTGCCATCAATTTTGGCAGCAGGCTCATCTTTTTAGGCTGATGGCTTGCTTGTAATGACTGATAATTGTAGATGTAGTTTAAGATAGTCTGTTTTTTTGTAGCGTCCAATGCATTTTCGGGAACGACCATTTCGTTACTGAATGCATCAGGAAAAAGTTGCATCAATTCCTGATCGTTATGAGCAGCCATGATATGCGACCATAACTCTTCATTTTCCGTTTCGGTATTCAGATTATTGAAATAGTTTTGTAGCAGGACTTGAAGCCTCGCGTTTGGTTTTTGCATCGTTTGTTGGTTTAGGCAGTTTTTACACCTTTTAACTACATTGACACGTGACGCGAAAAAAAAGCTTAGTGGTTTATCAAAAAATAATTGATAAATATTTAACAAGCTGATTTACAATGATATTTATTTGAATAGCACAGCAAATAATGCCGGATAGGTAAGTGCGTGTTTGTTGAAGTGCTCACGTATGTGTTTTAAGGCCTGGTGCATATGAGCCTGTACGGTGCGACTTGAGACGTTCATCTTTTTTGCAGCTTCATCATATTTCAATCCTTCCATATGGCAAAGGGTATATGCTATTCGTTGCTGGGGGCTTAAGTTTTCGATAGCCTGGGTTAGTATCCTGTTGCTTTCATTGTAATCCAGTATTTTATCTGTAGCGTTTTCAGATTCTGGATTGTTAATTTTAAGCTGTGTCGCCGATCTGGCATCTTGAGCCAATTTGCGTATCACGTTTAATGAATGGTTTCTTACCACACGGTTTAGGTATGCTCCAAAGTTTTTTACTTCTTCAAGCTTTTCCCTGTTGAGCCATATTTTTAAGAATACATCCTGTACGATTTCACCGGCCTGATCTTCGGATTTAGTCAGCTTTCGACCATAGTCATATACATACCGTTGATAAAAATCAAAGATTTCCGTAAATGCTCGCTGATCGCCTCTGGCAATTCTGGTCAGAAGTTCATCTTCATTTTTAAGTTGCCTGCTCTCCATCGGCTGTCCCCTGGTGATAATTTTTTGTTGGTTATCTAAGCAGCAAGTATAATATAAATTTAAGCATCTTCAACTATCTATTTCGTTAGTTTTAAAAGTAGAAGATGATTTGAATCTAATCTTCCACTAGTCTTTTTAAAGCATAGGTAACTATATCAGCCACATTTGTATGCCAAGACGAAGAACAGCCCGATGATACATTCACCATACCTTCACTGTTGCGGATATCTGTGAATATGAAATAAGATATTCTAGAAACCCCAGCACACTATTCCAGCCCAGGTTCTCGCTTTTAGCATTTACGGGATTGTTTTCTGATTTCCTGCGGTTTGGCTTAGACCTGTGCACATCGCTAGATTTCTGGTTTTGGCGTACGTCGTTCCCTTGGGGATTTGAAGCTTGCAACGCAAATTGTGTTTCAGGCTCAGGACTACAGGCCTGAGCCACCTCATTTTCATAAGTTTCAGCCGTTCGTCTATCCACCTGGTAAACTGTAAGAAAAATAGACTTCAGGATGATTCCTCGTTTTGATGATTCGGAGAGTAGTTGATGAGTTCGCACATATGAATATTTGGGTCAGATGTCCCTAAAACCTTAATGTAATTACCCTTTATTAATTTGTTCTATCCATTATAAAATGCCAACTATCCTTTTATAATTTCATCATGCCAGGCATACAACCCAGTTTCTTCAAATACACCACCTTGAAGAAAACGATGTATAAACTCTGCTAATGATCTAGTTACTGTTATTGTTGTGTTTTAGATGAGTGAAGTTAGTGATTTGATAATCATTTGGATTTTGAATAGATATATCTAATTCCCAACTATCGGAGTAAATCATATATTCAGCTATGTATAGCGAATTGTCATATTTCATCTTATTTTCAACGATCTCTTCAATCCTAATCATATTGAAAATGTCTTCGCCCGTTTCTACGCACCCCTATCAAAAGACTGTAATTGAATCATTTGAAGATCCTACTTATCAATCTGCATCGATTTACTCTGGCTGTCGATCCCAACAATATCGAATATGTCTTCCATTCAAATTGTATAAATCTCCAAACATTCCATTCCTCAATGATCCTAAGCGGATTATTGAGGAATGGAAGGAAATTTCTTCACTAAACTTCCCATCCCTCCATCATTCATTTCTTCAACCAATAGAGAAGGCAGGGTGGGAATTATATTAATAGCCTCTTTAGAATCTCTAATGACCCATTTAATCAGATCGATCTCAGATCTTGTTAATAATCTTGTCATAATTAAATATTATCAGCAACCGTCAATATATACCTCTTCTACTACCTTCAAGACTAGTTTTAACACCAATTCATTATTTTCCTGATGTAAAGTTAGTATCAGTATTGATAGTGTTTGGCACATGTTATAAAACTTATGCCATTAAATTAAGAATTAAGCCCCGACTTCTCGAGGCTTTTTTATTGATAGAACTTATTGCTTTTGATTATCCACTAAAAAAAGGCCTCTGAAACGGGACTGAAGCCCCTTTCATACCTTAACCGTTTCCGAACCGTTGGCGAGCCGTCTTCGAATCCAGACTGTACTTGGTGCTGCCGCACCGACTCGTTTACATGTACAACTAAATGTAAAAGCCCCTATCGCACACAATCACCAAAAGAGAATTGGAAATTAATATTTAAAGCCGATATTAGAAGTTAAATTAAACTCTTAGGCCGGAAATAATGATCGTACTGTTATTCGCTTTCATTTTTTTAATCTATTATTCGATAGGGAAATATGGAAGCGATACATCTTTTGGTTTCGTAGGATCAATTTTACTCGCTATTTTTCTATCACCCATATTTGCTATTATAATTCTATTCTTCCTAAAAAAGAAGCAAAACTATAACTGACAAATCCATACCATCTACTCTTTTGTTATCACTGCACTTGCCACAGATTGCCAGTTTCGGATCACCTGATCATAAAATGGTTCATCAGCGGATCCTCCTTTGAAAATGTAAAAGGTTTTTATGCCACCATTATAACGGCTGTCAGCTGACTCCATTTGCCCGGCAGAGATTCCCGCTAACACTTTAGTCATGTCAAAACTAAAAGTAGCCTTATAGTTGTCAGAGGGGTCAATTGCGATTTCGTTCACTGAAAGATTTGCCTCAAAAGGAAGCGAACTTCCAACGATCACACTGTCTATCCCACCATGAATGTTTTTAAATGTACCCTTGAAATAAAACGCAAAATAGTTAAATTTCAATTCGGGAATCATCGACTTCCGGCATTGTAGTTTAATGGCGACGTCTTTATAAGAACCAGAAGGTAATTTAAATACTCCTGCCAGCGCATCCTGGCTAAAAATATCCAAATTCTTTTTGACCGTTATTGTCGTATCAAGCGTACTGTTATTTTTTCCGACAAAGGAGATTTTTTCTACGTAAACAGTTGCCGAAGACCATGCTACATCTACCGTAGTTGTCGAATCAACTACACTCGAAACTCCGGCTTTAATACCATTACTGGAGATTTTTTTGACAGTAGTGCCTGAAGCGTGTGCAAAATAGGAAATATTTCCAAAACCAGCTTTTTCTTGTTCAGGATTGTTATCCTTCTTACAGGATAAAGCGGCTGTACCGATGAGTAATAAACTAAGGTAACGGGTTGAGAACAACGAGAGAGATTTCATAGAAGTCTGAGGGTTAAAATATTTGATCTAAATATATAAAGAATTTTCAAATACAGAAACTACCGAAATTATGTGGTGTTTCTCGTCAGCAATCATATCAAATGCACTTTTAAAACGAGCTATCCTTGCCTGATTTTTATCAGCATCGTCTTTATCAAACACCACCCAAACTGCGTCAACGTCTTTTCCTCTGTGGGCTGTCAGTTCTGCCTTTTCTTTTTTGGCTTTTTCAACAACGCCCATTGGGTCTAGGCCAGTTCCTACAGCCTTCAGATAGATGGTCTCTTTTGGTATCCTGTTTTCAAAGGATTGAAAATATACACGTTCCGTATTTTCATCTTCACAAACAATCAGATACAGATATTTATACTTTTTTATCCTCTGGGGTCGATGCAGATCGCCAACCAATATGCCAACTGCATGAGCTGATCCTTGCTGTACAGCAATTTTGAGCTGCTGTATATGGTCATAAAGAACCTGTTTTTAGCTACAAGCTCGCATGAGACACCTATTAAAAAAATTTCCTCATAGCAGATTTATTCTTGAAAGACTAATAAACGAGGCTTTGATTTGCATGAAAAGAGCCTTTGAAATCGCTATGAACCTAATGCTATTCTGACGGCTTCCTCAACCGGACTGAACGGTCCTGAGCCCTCCATATTAAAGCCGCTTCTGAGCAATAATGGCGGCTGTGCCATAAACTTGGGTTCTAAACCACAATGCCGCTGCGCGGCATGAACCAGAAATGGGTGACAGAGATATACCGTACCTGCTTTTCCGGTAGCCAACACCTCATCTTTCTTAGGTAATTCCGGCAACCTCATAGCCAGCTCCATGAAAGACAGTCCAGCCTCGCCTTCAGGTTTTAACAGCCTGGCAACGTCCAGATGCGATCCGTTCACAATCTTTGTCGGTGCATCCTGTTCGCTGACATCGGAAAATAGAAATAGCATCAGCAAGCCGCGCCCTTTAGATTTTACATTAATACGCGCGGCGAAATAGTCGTTTGGATCAGCTCCGGCAAAACCCGAATCGACATGCCAGCCTGTGTCTCCTGAATCAACTAATGAAGGGAAGCGAACCGGAAAAGCGCCCATGCTCATGCAGGGAATCCATTTGCCTTTACCCACCAGCTGATCGAATGCTCCATGAAGAACATCTGTATTGGCAGCCTCGATGAAGGGCCGCTGCGTATACATGCCCAGCCAGATGACCGGATGTGTCCATGTTTTGTGATCATCACGATCGCCTGGAAGATCATTCCATAGGATCTCCCTTGCTTCGCTGGCAAGATCAGCAGAAAAAGCATTGTCAACGCGCAAAAAGCCGTCTGTAATAAATGATTGTATTTGTTGGGAATTTAGAATATTGTGCATAATGTGTCATATAAAGTTCAGACAATATAATAGTCAATGCCTCCTTGAAGACATTAGTCATATAGGACTTAAAAATTTATATTATAACATTACTGCCATTCTCATATGCCAAAGGTATTATTTTCTCTTGAAATTCTATACAGATTAGGATTACACAGGCTGACGGGTATCCTTTAATTTACCTAATGAATTTATAATCATCTATACGATCGGATTTTACAAAACGTGCCAACTTACCTTCATGGAAATAAAAGAATGAATAAGGTTCAGGTTTGGGGATAAATGCATTGGAGATAATGCGATAAATATTTGTTCCACGCTTATCAACCGACATTAATTCCGCAGAACGGTTAGCTCGTTTGAATTCATTTTCTGACATACCGATCTTAATTGACGATTCTTGATATGACATGCTCTTACAGCCTAAAGCAATTACTGCCAGACAGATTAAAATTACTTTTTTCATGTGTGTTTATTTGTGTGTGGTTAAGCTGATCCAATAATGATGCCTTTTTATGTCCCTAAAATTTATAAGGCCCAATAGTGTTGAGAAAGACAAATAAGATGCTGAGCATCAATATTCTTCTTTAACGTAATTTTTTGTTTACACAAATAAACAAGCAGTTACAGAAATCAATTGTGCATATTTTTTGGGAGTCAGGTCGAGCCCGGCCTACCCTTCTGTTCGAATCCGATTTGTATACAACTAAAAAAGGCTCCAAAAGGTAGCTTTTCCTCTAGTTACTTCCAAAAATTCTCATAAGTTAAAGATGTGTCAAAAAAGCTTTACCTATCTAGTAACCAAATTAAATGTAATTAGTAAAAGTCAAGTTGCGATGCTTCCTTTCAAGATTTAAATACAATTATTTGAGTTAATCTCAATATCTTCGGGCGATACGCTAAGGGATTTTATATTGCATGTATTGATTTTTTCAAAATTTCATTAGATGTTTTAGAACAGATTGGCTACTAATACTGTCTCAATTTCTGATATGAAAAATTTATATTTATTGTTACTCCTTGCGCTGTCGGCTGCGACGAGTTGTCAGCAAAAACGTCATAGTTTTAAAGATAAGATTATTGAACCTAAAAGATTGATTAATGTAGGTCCGTGTTCTTGCAATGTGGTTAGTGGTTTTAGTGATGGGGATTGGATGCTAGAAGCAGATAAGGATAGTGTTGTCATCTGCAATCCGGGAAGGATTAATCATGAGGGAAGGGAGCACTATTCATCCTATACCGCATTATTTCAGAAGCATGTTTTGGCACAGGATTATGAGAAGATTTTTTTCTGCGGTACCGGGGAACAAGTACCTTCATTTGCTTATGGAGGTTATGGCCTTTCTTATGGAAATAAAAAATTGGTGATTGACTGGCAGGTTGGCGTCGACAGTTTTTTGGTGAGTAAAAACCAGTGGTCTTCTGAGAAAGATATGGTCTATGTGAGGAATGCTTATCGTCAACTGATTTATGCCCAAAATGGCAAGCTTTACGTTGGTCCCAAAAAGATTGTTTATTTAGCTCAGAAGTTAACTGCTTTGGCGATACGATCAGTTGATGTATCCTATGCGTTAGAAACGGCGAAAAAACAGAACTATTATAAAATAAAGTTGGGCAGGAAGTTGTTTGCACTAGCAATGGCTGGCCACAAGCTTTCCCAGACCAGGCTGTTGGGCTTACAGGATCCCGATGTTAGCAGCACTGGTGGCATGACAACACTTGAAAATTATAAGAATTTGTTGCGGATGAAGCTTGCAGAGAAATAGTTTTTTGCAGTTCGAAAGCGTGAGCCAGTCTCCAAATTGTAAACCGGTCTGGTATAAGATAATAACAGTTTTATTGTGGTCACGATTTAATAGCAAAGAAAAATTCAGGGAACAAGTCTTTAGAATAACAATTTTTCTAATCTGGGATATTAAAATGTTGATCTTGCCCATTAAATTTTTCAGTAGATATGTCTAAAATTATTGTTCGTTATTGCTTGCTATTGGTTACTTTGCTATTCCCAGACTTGGTGTCAGGGCAGAAACTGATCTATGAACGTGATCGGCCTTATAAAAACCACTTGCAGGTGGATGGTTTATCTGGTAGAGTGAAAAAGGTGGTCGAGTATATTTATGAGCGTAAGGGTGTACGTGATTCTGTGTTGACCAAGGACGATAAGCTGATGTTGCGCAGTGTGAGTACTTATAACGGTAGCGGTAACAAGATTTCTACCGATTATATCAGAGCGGATAATAGTTTATCAGCAAAGGAGGATTATGTTTATGTTGCGGGTGGTCTTTCGATGATCAAACATATTGAAGGGAGTTTATCTTATAATACGAGTTTCTATTATGACCAAAAGGGAAGGTTGGTGAGCGAGGTATTTAGGTTGGCTAAGTATAAAGATGTTGTGGTATGTAAGAAGTCTTATAAGTATGATCTGAAAGGTCGTCTGTCAGAAACTTCAAGGATAACTTCTGATAATGAATCAAAGGTGACCAAGATTTCCTATGGGGAGAAAGAGGTCGTTTTGAATGTGGTGAACAAGGGAAAAGAGATCAGTAGTGCCAGTTTTACCTATGATTTTAAAAGTGGTGTATTGTTGAAGAAGACCAATACCTTTAACAGTTCAACCAAAAAGGAACCGATGACTACGGTGGAAAACAATAGTTATGATGCTGGAGGCAATAGGGTTTCTAGGGAGTATGCTGATGGTTATGGTAGAACTCCCACCTTGGAGGAATTTCGTTATACTTTTGATGAGAAGGGAAACTGGTTGACTAGGGTGAATCTTCGTCCTGGTACTTATAGTTATGGGATGTTCTATAAAAGGGAGATCAGTTATTATTGATGTTGTTCCTTTTTTCAAAAAAGCATTCTTTTGTGTGGTTAGGCCGTTCCCTTGGGTGTCCGGCTCTCCGCTGTATCTGATGCGCAGGATCCCGCTGCTCAGCGTTTAAATAGTATTCAGTATGGTTTATGATTTCCACTCACCGAATCACTCACCATTTATTTTATTTTGTACGTTTTAGCTGCAATTGCTATATATAAATATAAGTGCTTTTTCCATAAACGACTAAGTATTAAAGCATTTTTGAAATTTTAATTATCTATATTGTCATCAGTAGAACAAGTCTGATATGTATAGTGCATGGTTTAGAACTGCATCCTCAATAATAAGAACCATTACATAGATTTATAGTAAAAATAACACTCATTATGAAATTACTAATCGTTGCAGTAATATTCCAGCTCACTTGTTGTGTCTATGCTAAATCACAAACAAAAGAATTAACAGTACTATTTAAGCAAATTGATAAGGCCATGCAGCAAATAACAAGTGGACAATTCAAACTAAATGATAGTTATAATAAAGTGGCGGTTGGAGAAGATAGTAGCAAAAGATTCAATTCCTATGACTTTTATTTTAAAAAAAATATTTTAGATACACTAATTGGCTACAAGATATCTTCCTTAAGCAATTCAGGTCTTCAGCAACTTTATAACGGAAATGAATTATTAACATTGACATCGTGGAATAGAAAACTTGAAATAGCTCCATCAGCGAATAATATTCAGAGAATTAAGCGATTAAAACAAGGTGACAGAGCTTTTCCTCTTTTTATACAAATTAATTCTATTTTTCAACAGGCGGTTAAATACCAAAAGCAGGATTCATGGAATTTATACCAAAACAAAGTAGATTATAAAGGGCAAATATGTTATAGGATATCCATGCCGCCACAGATTGGCAATAACAGCAAGATTCTTGTGAGCTATTATGTTTCTGTTGATAAATTTATACCTATTGGTCAAGTAGTTATAATGGAAAATATTATTGGCAATGCCAAAGAAATCCAAACTTTTGAAAACTGGATTTCGGACTTTAAACCTAATTCAGCAATTGGCGATAAACAATTCAATAAAGAATCCTTATCAGGATACAACAAGGAAACCATAGTTGATGAAAACATTAAACCTGAAACAATAAAATTGCTCAAAAATGGGAGTCTATCACCTGATTGGGAATTGCCTTTGTTAAGCGGAGGAACTTTAAAATTAAGTGACTTGAGGAACAAGATCGTAGTCCTCGATTTCTGGTACAAGGCATGTGCACCCTGCCAAAAGCAGATGATAGATTTACAGCAGCTTCATGATAAATTTGATAAGGATAAAGTGATTTTTGTAAGTGTAAATACAATAGATGATCCGATAAAAGCTAAATTGGCTTTATTCATGAAAAACAGGGCCTTAACAATGACAACCGTTTACAACGGGAATCAAATAGAGAAATTATACAATATATACAGTTCTCCGGCATTATTGATCATCGACCAAAATGGCAAAATCGCATTCTCTCTAGATGGATATTCAAATACTCTAAATAAGGATGTCAATAACCTAATCGAAAACCTTTTATAAACTCTAATCTTGGATGTAACATAGAAAGACGTTTATTCAAAATCCTATTCGCAGCTTATTAACAGTATCCAAACGCAGTGGTGTAAAAAAGTAGTGAGCACCCAGGCAGGACTACCCTGAGCCGTGATGGTCTTAAACGTCATCACTACTCAGGGTGGTCCTGCCCCCGTGGAACGCATCGATACTTTGGGCCTTGTGGATTCTTCCACGTGGACTTTTCTCTTCGCCATCGTTCCGACAGGTTCACAAGTTCCGTCTGATCGCCTGCATAAAGCTCATGCTGCCTATACGCCGGATGCCACAGGGACAGCAAACAGGTCGCCTCTAAGCTGCTTGGGTTGGGAGCCCGGGTGTACCGAGGGGCCAACCCTCATCATTCATGTCGCTCAATAACCTGGATTTTGGACTAGGTTGGGTTCTACCTGAAAGCTGCTTTCATGGAAAGGCCAGAAGTATTGATGTGTCAAGAATTTTCGATCTTCGATTTTAAGTATTTCCGATTCTCCATTTCCGTTCAGTCGCATATGACCCAATGCAGGTAGATTGAGTGCTGTTTCTGCTGTTTTCCATCGCAAGAGGTCGCTATAACGCAACCCTTCACCGGCAAACTCAACTCTTCTCTCATTGCGGATTAGATCAATCCATTCCTGTTGGGATTTTGCTGTTAAATTGACATCAGCAACGTTCATATCGAGGCCGGCGCGCTTGCGAATTTGGTTGATACAGTCTTTAGAAAGTTCATCTATATCATTCAGCATAATCTTGGCCTCAGCATAGGTCAATAAGACTTCAGCATAGCGTGCCAAAGGGAAATGCATATTTCCACCGGTACGAAATGCGTCAGCCTGATCGACAAATTTCTTGAACCAGAAACCCGATCGACTGCTTCGCAAGTTTTGATAATAAAATTGCGTTTTAGAATCATAAATATCTATCTTCTCATTATTAAAGAGATCTCCATGGCCGAAAATACTCGCTATATAACGAGGATCACGGTTTAGTTTCGGATCAAGTTCATATTCTTGCTTGGTATGTAATGGGCATTTATCTATAGTTCGTCCTTGTAATGTCCAGTAACTGTCGACCAATGATTTAAGTGGCACCACATAGGACTGTCCTTTTCCAGTCTTATATTGTGGGGCAAGGTGTTCAAAGGAAGCTGTAGCCGAATTGTTGTGGCTTTCCATGTCAAACTTAATAATGAATTCTTTGTTTGTTTTATGTGCTTGATAATTGAAAAGGTCGGCATATTTCGAATAGAGCTGATATTTATCGCTATCCATTATCTCCTTTGCAATTCCTGCCGCCAATTCATATCGCCCATTATAGAGCGCATAGCGCATTACCAGGGTTTTAAATGAATATTTGTTGAACATATAGGCGTTGGTTGTTCCCTCATTTTCTGGGAGCCTGTCTGCAACATCTTCGCTCATTTCAAAGAGTTTGTTTAGTATTTCAGCCTTTGGTGTTATAGGTGGTGTTGCCTCTGCTAGTGACACAGGGACCAGTACAAACGGTACGTCTCCCCATAGTTCAGTTATTCTGAAGTAGTGCCAGATTCTTAGACCTTCTAAAATGGCTTTATATCTCTGGCGTGTTGATTCATTTTCTACATAAGGAACATTAATATTGGCCAGATAGGTGTTGATTCTTCCCACATGTTTATTGAAGAGTGTCCAGTAGTATTCGGCCAATCGGGAATTGCTGGTCATGTTTCCATTGGCAATAACCATGTGATGGTCTGTTTCGATTCGAGAATATGCATTATCTGTACGGCCGTCCATCATATAAAAGAGAAGCCTACGGTCGGTAGGTGTCATAAATGCATCGAGGTAACTACTGTATACCACACGACGCAAGTCTTCTTCTGTATTGAAAAACTCATCAAATGATGTGGCTGTGGGGTCTTGTTTATCAAGAAATTTTTCGCAACTACTTAACGTTGCCAGGGTTATTATCAGGAGAATGATTTTCTTTTTCATTGTCATAATTTTTAAAAAATGCTTGCACTTAATCCAAAACTATAGGTTGCCATTCGCGGATAATTTCCATTTCCATTTCCATCACCGTCTATTCTTTCAGGGTCCAAACCTTCCCATTTCGTAAAGGTGAACGCATCCTGGGCATTTACATAGATTCTGAATTTTTTGATGCTTTTGCCAATTGAAGGGAAAGTGTAGCCCAGTTGGAGCGACTTAACACGAAAGAAAGCCGCATTGCTTAACCAGACATCACTTAATAGCGTATTGGGGCTAGCGCCCGTCCAAAGGCGTGGAAAGCGACTATTTGGGTTTTCCGGAGTCCAATGGTTGGCTACATATTCTACTCTGGGCGCACCGAGATCATTACTGTTTCCATCCACATATACCGGATAAGCTTCTTGCCCAATTAGTCGTCCTGTTCTTTTACCAACACCCTGCCCCAGTGCTGAAAAATCCCATCGTTTGTATCGAAAATCCAGATTGGCCGCATAGTTAAAGTGAGGAAGCGGATCAGCTAAATAGGTTCGATCATTATCATTGATTATACCATCGTGGTTTTGGTCAACATAGCGGATATCGCCGGGTCTGGAATTTGGCATCTTAGCAACTGTGGCATCAACCTCTTCTTGTGTTTGAAAATACCCATCTGATTGGAAACCATAGTAATTATTGATCGGTATCCCCTTATACCATATGCGGTTGTTGTCGCCCTTGAAAATCAGTCTGTCGGCCTCATTGTAACCGGCCTTGAGCATGCGGTTGCGGTTATCAAACAACATTCCACCAACAGTATATGAAAAATCGCCTTTTTTGTCGGACCAGCTTGCGGAGAGCTCCCAGCCATTGTTTTCGACTGCTCCAATATTGACGGCCGATATCAAACTATTTGATCCCGTCAGCGGAGGAACAGCAAATTCATCATAGATAAGATCGTAGGAGTTTTTATGGTAAAATTCAGCAGTAAGCGATAAACGATTTTTAAAAGCATCGACATCTACACCCAGGTTCCATTGTTTTTGTTTTTCCCAAGAAAAACTAGGATTGGGGACACGTATTGTCCATCCCCAAGTATTGACAGACTCTTGCCATAGATAGGGTGCAACATTTTCATTTCCAATGAGACCATATGATGCTCGAAATTTGACGTTGTTAACAACTTCAGATTCAAGGATGCCTTTAAAAAAATTCTCGTTGTGCAAGTTCCAGGCAAGGGCTCCGGAAGGGAAAAATCCCCAACGATGACCGGGTGCGAATTTACTGCTTCCATCCGCTCGTCCGGTCAATTCCAGGATGTATCGATTGTCAAATGAATAGTTTAGTTTCCCAAAAAAAGAGGCCTTACTAATCTCCCTAAAATCGGTATACGTATAATTCATGATTTCGGATCCTATTGTTACATAGATTTTGTCCTTATCCTGACGGAGTTCCTTGTTATAATTGACAAGTGCACGTGCTGTGAGCTGGCTTTCACTAACCCCTTGCGAAGCCTCGACATTGTTGGCCCAGATTGCAGCGGGAGCTCCATTTTCATCAAAGAATTTGTAAGTGAGCCGTTTTTGTTTGTTGGCTGATTTGTTGATCATGTACGAGACATTTCCTTCGATGTTGAGGTTGCTATTTATGTTATACTTGGGTCGCAAGTTAATGGTACTGCGATCATACATGTTATTTTTTGTACCACCATGCTTTATTGAAGCGATGGGATTGATATTGTTGTGTAGGATGTAATGTTCTGGCTTGTCAGAATTATAAAAAATTTGCTGAGCGGGATTTAAGCGCCAGGCTTGCTGATAAAGCCCATGTCCGTCGTCGTTTGCAAGTAGACGGTCTACCTGCAATCGGTGGGCGTAAAAATCAGCCAGTAGTACAAATTTGTCAGCAATATTAATATTGGTATTGAAACGAGCAGAGAATTTTTGTGTGCCTTCTATTGTGTTAAGACCATTTTCTTTGATATGACCAAGCATTAAATTGAAAGTGCCCACTCCACCGCCACCTGATATGCTGGCGTTGTTATTGATCGCTGTCGATCTTCTTTCCATAACCTCATCTAGCCAATTTACTTCCTTTATTTCACCAGAAGCATATTTGTTGATGGTCTCGTCAGAAAAGATGGCTGGTTGTCCTTGTTGGATCAAAGTTTCATTTCTAAGTTTCATAAATTCAACAGCGCCAACAAATTGGGGAAGATCAATGGGATTGTTGACCGCGAACCAATTATTGGCGAATACCTTGAACTGGCCGGTCTGTCCCCTTTCAGTTTCAATGATGATAACACCGTTTGCACCGCGAGATCCGTACATGGACGCAGAGGCAGCGTCCTTTAACACCGTGATAGTCTTAACTTGATTGGGATCAATGTCATGGATACTTTGTTCCATTCCATCCACTATAACCAAGGGATCCGCATTCTGCAGCGTACTGATGCCTCGAATGGAGATCGTACCCGGTACACTACCTGGAAGGCTGTTGCCTCGCATCATGGTTACTCCGGGAATTGTTCCTGAAAAGGCATCTTGCATTTTGTAGATAGGCCGGTTCTTGATCTTCTCCATATCCATTTGGGAAACTGATGAAGCGACGTGTTTTTTATCTACCTCTGAGAATCCGACAATGACAACTTCATCGAGCCCAACTTCATCGGTTTCCATCACAACATTGATTTCGGTCCTGTTGTTAATAGGAAGTTCAAGTTGTTTGAATCCTAAAGCACTAAAAATCAGTGTGCCCTTGTTGCCATCTGGAAGCGAAAGTTGAAATTCGCCACGGGCGTTCGTAGAAGTTCCGATATTAGTACCTTTGAGCAGTATACTAACGGCTGATAATAGATTTCCTTTAGTATCATGCACTTTCCCTTTGATTTGTTGAATATTCACAGAGCTGATAGCAGAATCTATTGTATAAGAAATCTCGTGCTCCTTCCGTCTGATAACCACCGTGCCACGATGTATCATATAATAAAAAGAACTCTTTTCAAAGATATGTTCTAAGGTTTTATTTAAAGATGCATTCGTAATCTCAACATTTGCTTTTTCATCCTGAAGTAATCCTTCTTTAAAAATAAACTGTACACCAGTTTGCCTGGTAATGTTCTCGAGGACGGTTTCAATCTTTTCGTTTTTCGCGTGTAGCGTGATCTGAGCAGAGCTTGAGGCATAGGCGCCCATTATGGATATTGCCAATAATATTACTGTCAGTTTCATTTTAATAAGATTGTTCAAAGTTTTTCTTTTGTCAATTGGACAAAAGATTCCCTTTGAATAAAATAAATTATTCATATTTGGTATAGAATTAAATGGTTTATGATCGTTGTTAATTCAATTCATATGCAGAAGTATTGCAGTACTTCTGCATTTTTTATGATACATTAGGTAATTGTCTTTTTTACATAGAAAGGCCTCCTTTTTGATTTTATTTGCTAACTATCAATTTATCTTCATCAATCGTTAATTTATAACCTGTCAAATCTTTTAACACGCTACACACTTCGGCTAATGTCACCACTCTTTTTATACCGCCCTGATAGCGTTCATTGTTTAAAACTACCCTACACTCGATCTGGACTCCGTACCAACGGCTCAGTTCGTCAAGTATCTGTTGCATATTTTTATTTTTAAAATAAAAATAGCCGTTCTTAAATGCGGTTGCTTCTGCTTTATTTACTACCGGAAGGGTAACGATTTTATTATCTACAATTTCCGCTTCGCTTCCAGCATGCATAAAGATCTCATTTTCATGGTTACTAACTTTTAGACGTCCTTCCGTCAATGATACCTTTGTCGTAGTTTGATAGGAATTCACCGTAAATGCTGTACCTATCGCCTGTATATTGGCATTATTAGTTTCTACTATAAATGGTCTTTGCGCATCTTTGGCAACTTCAAAATAAGCGTCGCCCTTCAATTTAATTCTTCTTTCTTTTTCATCAAAATTGGCTTTATAGGTTAATTCAGATTCCGAATTTACCCATACTTTTGTACCATCACTAAGCGTTAAGGCTATTGTGGATCGTATTGGAACAATCAGTGTATGTCTAGCATTTAAATTTTGCTTCAAATTATGAGCATAAACCAATTTTCCGTCTTTTAATTTTATTCCCTGCGAGAGATCTCTGTTTACCTGGTTATCCATCAAATCTATCTCATCCCTTCCTTCAATTTTTAATATGGCGCCAACTCCCCCCGGAAGAACATCATTTTTATGCCCATACACCTTATCGGGAATTAGATAGTCTACAGATTTTGACTGGATCTGCCAAAGCCCGAAAAAAGAAACAATCAGTAATACCGCCGCAGCTATTCCTATGGTTATATACGAATTTCTATTTCGTATATCTATTTCTTTCGACTTCAAACCGACTACCTTTTGGTTGTACCTTTTTTCGATATTCTGCCATTCTTCGTCGAGATTAGTGCTGCGCAGGTCAAAAGGAACGGGGATATCAGAATTGGACAAATGGTGTCGCAAACTATCCTTAGCGGAAGGATACTTTTCCAACAATTGCTTGAGTTCACTTTCTTGTTCAAAAGGCAACCGTCCATCTTTCAACAAGAGAGCAGCCAATTCGGCCAATAATATTTTATCGGTTTCTATCATAATTCAATAACTAAATAACTTGAGCAACCAGAATGGGTGACTCAAGAATGAAAAAAAATGACTTTTTAAAAAAAACTAGTTGATTGATGTGTTTTTTTAAAATATCAATAAGGTGAATAATAAATTGAGAAATTTGTTTTTTAATAGGTTTATAGCGCGCGAGCGCTGGGTTTTTACGGTATTAACAGATACATTTAATTCCTGTGCAACTTCCTCGTACTTCATACTTTCCAAGTAGATCAGCCGACAAATTCTTTGACAACCTTCTGGCAATTGATTTAGCTCACGGTGGAGGGCACCGATCAATTCAGCAGTTATTAATTCATCCAAGATATCTCTATCGTCTGACTCCTGGATAGTTATATTGTCACGGATCCGATCAAACACCGTATTTCTACGTTTTGCATTCATTGCCATATTCTTGACTGAAGTATAAAGAAAGCTCTTGATGACTCGTTCTTCTTTTTCTAATAAATCCTGTCTATCCATGAGAACGAGAAATGCATCCTGGACAATATCTTTTGCTACCTCCTCCGAATTGACCCATGGAAATGCGAAAGTACAGAGCTGTAAAAAATAAGTTTTGAAATAATATTCTGTGGATAACATTCTTTTTCTTTTTTTAAACTATGAAAATTAGTCTCGGCACAAATAGATACTATCTGATAAATTAGATTTACTAATAGCCATAATATGAAGAATTCATTAGTTCAATGTTAGTGAATTTCCATTAATTATTTCAGATTGCCATGTTCAAAATTCCGAATGATTAAGTCAATTGTTAAATTTAGATTGCATATCCGGTCATATCTACGATGAACTGCGGGCTGGTATTGTAAGAAAACATGGCGAACTGATCAATAAGAATGAGAACCGTTTTGACCTGATCAAGCGCATAGGCTATTTTCCTTTCAGAGAATTACGCAGAGACAATGTAAATAAAAAGCCGGAAGATCGATCGACTGCCCGGAGAAAAAACTTTAGCTCTTTAACAATCTCGACGGTCTGTTTTTAAAATTTCCGGGTAGAGCGGTTCGTTGCCTCCCCGCACCCCCACAGACCCGTGCGAGCATCAATATAAACCCTGTAAGCCTGGATGGTTCTGGTACGGTCATCCAAATCTACCGTTTCCTGCATGGAGGCGGGAGGCTCGCTTCCGGTGGATGACTAGTCCTTGTCGGTCAGGATTGATTACCTGACGGGTTGTGAAGAAGTGTTTCATTTGCAATCCCCACTTCACGAGCTTTTGACAGCGCAACACCGGATCACTCACCTTTTATATGTGGATTTTTGGATATTTTTGGGTTTTCCCGGTAAACAAAAAAGCTTGCAATTTTTTAATTCGCAAACCTTTACATAGTTTGATACTATCTCCTGTGATCCCACTGGTCGAAATAACGAACACTTTTGTTTCGGATTTAAAACGTCTAATCAATTTGGCGGATGAGCTGCAGGACGGGTGAGCGGCTTATCTTTTATAAAAAGATCCAGGTAAGCATCAAGTTGAGATATAAGATAATAAGGCAAGTTCAAAAGCTTATAATTTTTACCGGCCGCTGTTGTTATATCTGTTACCATCAGTTTTCCCCCATACACACGTACAGCAAAAGTATGATTGGCCTCGTCCATAAACAAATGCAGCGATCTCAGCGTACCTTCCTTACCGGATTTTACCTCAATAGGTATAAGCTTTCCTTCAAAAGCATAAACATAATCCACTTCTGCGGTAGAGCTATTCTTCTCCCTTACCCAAAAGTTTAGGCTACTTAAAATATTAAATCTTTCAGCAAGAAGTTCCTGACCTGTAAGGTGCTCAATGATTGTCCCTTGGTACATGCTGCTTAAATCATCTGTGCCCAATAGCTCACCCTGCACACCTAAAAAGTAATTCATCATTCCGGTATCCAGAATTTGTAACCTTGGCGATTTTTTATAATCCGGCATTAATGGCAATGTGGTGCTTACTGTAGGAAATATTAAAGACAATAAAAATGTCTTTTCCAATGTTCTTAATGCCTCTCCGGCTTCTTTGGAGTTATAATTAGACCGACCAAAATTTTGAAATTTTATCCTTTTGCCTGCTTCAGTAAAGCTAACCCTTATGCAATGTTGAATGATGCGAAGCAATGAATCGTTCCGTGCATACTTTTCAACATCATCTATATACGATGCAATTAACAATTCATAAATAGGTCCAAGCGCGGTTAAATCTTTATTTGTAGCATATTCGTTAATTACTTCAGGCATACCACCAATTATGGCATAAGTATGGAATAGCTCCATTAACCGATTATGGGCAAAATCCTTTACCGGTAGGTGTTCCAATTGCTCTAAAGCAGCAACCTCAGCGGTGGCGCCAAGAAACTCATGGAAGGACACAGGCCTGATCACTAAAAACTCAACCCTGCCGACAGGGAAACTCATACCTCTGTTAAAAATAGTTTCTAATAGTGAACCTGCTGCTATTACCTTTATTTCGGGGAACTCCTCATAAAAATACCGAAGCATGTTAAATGCTCCTGGAACCTCTTGGATCTCATCAATGAAAATCAAGGTATTCTTTCTGTTGGCGTACTTAAGATTACGCAACAAGAATAAAGATTGTATGAGCGTGTCAATAGTACTATAAGTATCAAAAGGTTTCCTGTCAGATTCAATTTCAAGGTTCAGATAAATATATTGCTCAAACTTTTCAGCAAACTGATTAACTAACAGTAGTTTTGCCAACCTGCCTTGCTCCTCGTAAAACCAATGGCTTTCCTTTTTTCAGACCACTTGTTAAGTTCAGCTAATACTTTGCGTTCAAACATGCACAAAATTAGGGTAATTTTTATCAAAAACAAACCCAAAATAAGGGCAATTTTAAACTAAATCGAATGCATAATTAGGGCAATATTTCAAAAATACTTAACGGGCACTCATCTACTACCCGTTATTATGGTTTAGTAGGACCTACTTCAGTTTTATCCGAAAAGGTGATCCCGCTGGGATTTTTCGCTCGCACCTGCTAGACACGTACCCGCTCAAGAGAAAGTTCGAACCCGGCCTGCCCTTCTGTTCGAACCCAATTCATATAAAACTAAAAAAGCCACCTATTTGGTGGCTTTTTGTGATCCCGCTGGGACTCTAACCTACCATATCATATTTTATCAATTATTAGCTTAACAACAATAAAAACATCGATTTTTCCCTTTTTAAGCCTTTTTATAGTAAAGTAAAATAAATCAAAAAACATTTGAATTAACCGAAAATTGACAGTAATATTGACAGTAATTAATTTTACTGTCAATTCTATGGCTACTGTTAACTTCTATTTAGACAAACCAAACAGGAAGGATCAAAGACCTATCCTACTCACTTATCTTCTTAACGGTGCTAAGTTGCGCTTTTCCACGAAGCTGAAAACAACCGATAAAGACTGGAACCCAAAAGATCAAAGGGTAAAAAGAAATGGAGCTAATGAAAGTGAAATCAATTTTGCTTTAGATGAATTCAAAAGAGTAATCACTAAAGCAGAATTGGACACAAAATTCAACCTCTCCTTATTAACGCTTGACTTCATAAAGAATAAGCTGGAAGAAGCTACAGGTAAGA
>CAMLDJ010000075.1 GCA_946478755.1 uncultured Pedobacter sp.
ATAACATCACCAATAAGCGCCCCGGAGGTATTTGCGATGGGATCGGGTAATGCAGGCAGGCTGGTAAAAGTGATCTTCCCGTTTTTAAAGTTTAATAGGGATACATCAGCATAATGCCCTTTTTCATTACTGCCGCCGATAATGATTAAGGCGTCTTTCCGGGTTATGGAAACGCCATATCCCAATGGATGAGGTAGTTTTCCAACTAGTTTCCAATGGCCATCAGGTTTTTCCAGTGCAAAGATATGATCGTGCCATACTTTTTTAGAACCCGTCCAGGGAGCCCCCCCATCAGGGAAGTTTGCACCACCCGCAACCAATAAGGTGCCATTTGAAACTCCTGCAAAGGAACCGGCAAAGCCAATAGGATCGGGAATGGGGGAAAGTTCGGACCAGCCATGAGGGGGGCTGGCTATCTGTGCGATCCCCTTATTTAATACTGTAAACATAAGGAGGATTAAAAATAGATTAACTGGTTTGTTCATCATGTGCTTAAAATTGGTCATTAGCCGGCGTATTGCAAGGCTTGTTTTACGGCCTTGAAAAAACCAATGTCCTCAAGCGCTAACCTAAAAGATTCTGAATCTTTATCTGACAGTGGTTCAAGAGGTAAACGGCATTTACCTAAATCAAATCCTTCCACTTTCATCAATGCCCGCTGTGCAGGAATTGGTGGGAATTTTACCAGTTCCCTTACCATATTTACGGCGTTTAAATGTACTGTCGCAGCTTCTTCATTCAGGCCGTCTTCATATAATTTCATTACTTTTAGATATAGCGGTGCGGCAAAAGTATAGGTACTGCCAATGGCCCCTTTTGCACCTACAGCCAATGCGGGCAGCAGCATTTCATCATACCCAAACAGGATATCGAATTTACCATTTTTATAGTTCAGGCATGCCTGGTATTCATGCAAAGTTGAGGCGGTATATTTAATGCCGGCAAGATTTGGAATAATCTTTTCTGCATTTTCCAGAAAAGAAATCATGTCCATGCCTACCCCGGTCAGTGTGGGGATACTGTAATAATAGAAAGGCGTATTCGGCGCTGCCGAGGCGATTTGTGCCATGCAGTTTACGAGATTATTTACCGAGGTAGGCTTAAAGTAAAAAGCGGCAACAGAAGAAATGGCATCCGCACCTATTCTTTCTGCATGTGCGGCAAGCTTACGGCATTCGGCGATAGAACTATGCCCCACATGGACCAGTACCAGGATTCGTTTAGCGGAGGCCTTAACATAAGCTTCGGCAATGGCCATTCTTTCTTCAATAGTGAGATTGGGGCCTTCTCCATTTGTTCCGCAAATGAAGACGCCCGACAAACCATCGGTTATCATTTTATCAACTAGAGAAGGTATAATCTCTAAATTTATGGTTCCATCTTCACGATAGGCAGCGAAAGTCGCTGCTATTAAGCCGGTTATTTTATTCATGTTGTTGTGTTTTGATTGTTCTGTTATTTTGTGGAACCGGCTAGAGCAGTTCATTTATTGTTACGGTCTGAAATACCATGTCGGCCTGACTGCTTTCATATAAAATTCCGATGGTATGGTCATCTATACTGGTCAAGCAGGAATATCCCCTGCTTTTTCCTTCATCCAGTAGAATTTTTTTAGTGGCCGACCAGGTTTTGCCATCATCATAACTTACTTTGATGGTCATATTTTTACGTGCTGTTTTTGAATCTGGATTGGAGAAGAGCAATACCGATTTCTTTTGTCCGTCTTGTACAAAATCATGCCTGATAATGCTGGCCATACAGGTGGGCTCTGGCAAGGCGTTATGCGATGTAGCGTGTATGGTCCAGTCTTGCCCCAGATTACTGGAAACCGCTACTGCCCTGCCGTTGGTACTGCTGGTATCCTGCCTATTGGCATTGGCGCGCATATTTAGCATAATGGCTCCATCAGAAAGTTCAACAGCCATGTTTTCGGTAGTGGATTCACTGGTAGCAGGCATGCTTGTTTTCCAGATACCGCCCCCATCTCTGCTATAAGTAATATTGGAAAAAGCTTTTCCTTTTGCATCTCTGCCCTGCGTAGGTAATACTATCGTGCCATCCTTTAAGGTGATTCCCTGCCCGGGTGCCGGTGCCCATAACCACCATTCTTCCTGTTTACACATTTTAGTCAGGTTTACCGGCTTGCCCCAGGTCTTCCCGTTGTCGGTACTTTTTACGATCAGGAACTGGGCGGTTTGCTTCACATCAAAGCCTGGCTGTGAGCCTTTTGTTTTCCATTGATGGTTCCAGTCCTTACTGTTTTCGTCTAGGCCTTCGACCCATTTACCCTGTTCGTTGATAACGCCATGCATCCACAGACCGGCTATAAAGATATTTCCGGTATTTTTATCAACGAGGATGTTTGCGTCGGACACACCATTAAATTTTTCGGGAAGATTGCCCCAGGCATCCATGTCGAGTACAATTTGCATAGGTAGCCATGTTTTGCCTTTATCGAGGCTTCTGGACAGACCGATATCGATATTTCCCTGCAGATCTCTTGCACTATCATAGCGGACATCGTAAATTGCCAGTAAAGTACCATCTTTAGCGGTTGCAAGGCCGGGAATTCGGTAAGTATGTACCCCGTCCTGTTTGTGTTGTCTTAAAGCGACACCCAGGCGGTTACTGTAGTTATCCGGTGTTATTGATAAGCTGCCGATGTTTAGTTTCAGGCTGGTGGCATTCATATTTAAAAATGCCTCAGCGTCGGCAGATTCTTTTAAGGTAACAACAAGCAGCAGGTAGGTAGTCCCCTTTTGAAGAGGCAGTGTGCCTGTTAAGGAGGTTTTTTCGTTTATGTTTTCTGTTTCTGCAAAAAGCAAGGGTTTTTTACCTTTAGTATTTATGACCAATGAATCCCTGCTGACAAGCAGTCTGATATTGCTGATTGCACCAGGTTGTAGTGTTCCTTTGGTCAGGATATCGATCTCCTGCAAGGTAGCAGCCTCTTGAAGGTCGATTTTAATGCGCAATACGGGGTTGTCTTCTTTTGCTTTAAGCAAGGGGATTTTGTATTTCTTTTGGGTAGCCTGATTTCCCTGTGCCATCAGGATTACAGGAATCAGACAAGAGAAAATACTAGTCTTAAAAATTCTTTTTATCGTGTTCAAGGTAAATGTTAGGGTTTAATGTTCGGTGATAATGTGTATAATTGCTTATGTAGTACATATCAAAAGTGATAAGTATTTTTGGTATATCCAAATTATTTATCATATAAACTAGCTGAGAACTATAATGGCCTCTAACCCATCCGTTCCCCCCCCTGTTTCTAATTTATTTTTTGATTTTCGATGACCGTTTTTAAGGCTGTTTCTTTCAGAAACACCGCAAATTCGTCCGATACTGAGGTGGGTTTGAATTTTATTTGAGTTGGATCTCCTTTAAACAATTGGCTGTACCACACGAGGCCTGCCAGGTAACATCCCGCTTCATTTGCATGATTCGGATCAAAGTTTAACTTCTTGCTTGTTATCCAGTTGTATCCTACGTTTATGGAGTTTTCCTGTAAGGGCAGGGCCGGATAAACCGCATTTGCATAATCAAATGCATTATCTCTTTTAAATCCCCATTTTTTATCCGTGGCAACCCGATAAAATGCATCACCGGATGGGATGACAGGCAAATTACCAAGGCCCCTTGCGATATGATGATAGGCAGCTCTTGATTTTACCCACATTTCTTTATTATTTTTTGCCCTTTTGTTCCCATCTATCTTTCCCCAATTTACTGCATCTGCACGGTAAGCCCATGTTTGATGGACAAATATCTGTGCATCTGGCTGGTAACTTTTAATCAGATCATAAATGTTGTTGGCAAAAGGCTGGTAGGTTGCTTCGTCGCCCGACAATAGCGAGTATTGCTGCATGGTCACGATATCCCATTTTTCAGATGATAAAAGTTGTCTTAAAGATTTGCCCTTGTAAGCTTTTCCTCTGTTTGTATCTATGTTATTAACCAAAACTGAGTCCCAATGGCGTTTTAAAGAGCAGCCACCCATTTCTGCCCTGCCTAAAACCAGATTTATATTCACTTCTTCGGCGATTTGAGGCAGGTACCTCGAAGCATTCTGTGAAAAACTATTGCCTATCATCAAAACTTTTAAAGTCTTCCTGGCCTGCTGCGCATGTAGTTGCAAACTCATCGTTAAGGCCGCTACAACAACAAGTTTTATTTTAATTAATGTTTTCATTTTTTTGTTATGATTATTGGATTCTCTTGATATAAGACTATCTTTTTGTTTGGTTTTTTTCTGATATTATTCCCTATGCATATGGTTATTGGTATCGGGTCTCGTGGATGGGCGGGCATGCTGCCATCCATCATTAAGCTTCTGTTTTAGTTCTTTAACCAATGTCATTTTTGAAGGGACATTGGCTATATTATTTACTTCAGCGGGATCGTCCTGATCGTCATAAAGTTCTACTGCTTTGACCTCGGCTGTTTTAAAGTCACGCCACTCTACGTAACGGTAACGATCGGTTCTGACCGCATATCCCATTAAATCAGGTGCACCTTTGTATATCCAGGGCCGGGGAAATTGACTGAATACTGCAGTCTTCCAAGGCTGATCGGGCTTAGTTAATAATGGCACAAAGCTGGTTCCTTCCAGGTTATCGGAAATTTGAAGGCCACCCAGGTCGGCCAAAGTTGGGTATACATCTACCAGCTCAACGAGTCCATCAGACTTTACACCTTGTTTTTTCCCAGGGGCTGCAATAATTAAAGGCACTCTGGTATCCAGTTCATAATTGGTGGATTTTGCCCATAGTCCTTTTTCGCCCAAATGAAAACCATGATCGCTCCACAATACAACGATGGTGTTTTCTGTTAAATTTAAACGGTCTAGTTCGGTCAGTACTTTTCCGATCTGCGCGTCAGTATAGCTAATTGCGGCATAATAACCGTGTAATAATTCCTGTGTTTTAGCATCCGTGATCAAACTATTCCGCCCAATGTCCGTATATCCTCTAAGCTCCTCGTTTTTGTGCGCGGCATAAGGTGGTATATTTTGCGGAATGGTCCTCTGAACAGGTATTGCTATATTTTCACGATTGTACATATCCCAATATTTCTTTGGTGCACTGAAAGGCAAATGTGGGCGACGAAATCCTATAGCCAGAAAGAAAGGCTTGTCTTTAACTTTTCTTAAAACCTCCAGTGCCTGATCCGCTACCTGTCCGTCAATATAAGCGTTATCAGGTACATCTGCCAGTTCCGAGGAAGCTGCTTTAGCTGATTTTTTTTTAAGATTGGAAGGAAGGACATATTTGCCTTCCTTTTTGGTTACTGCAAGTATTTCGGGTGCCGACCAGGAAAGGGCATCTTGTGCGGATGCAGGATCGTGATAGATTTTACCGATACTTTGTGTATGATAACCATTGTTCTTAAAATATTGAGGTAAGGTAACTACGTCGGGAATAGTGGTACGAAAATGAGTCTTTAAATCCCAAACCTTTGTTGTATTCGGCCTTCTTCCAGTCATTAATGAAGTTCGCGAAGGCGAGCATACTGCTTGCTGGCAATAAGCCCGATTGAACAAAACACCTGATTTTGCTAATTTATCGATGTTAGGACTCCGAACGGTCTTGTTCCCGTAACAGCCCAGTTCGGGACGTAGGTCGTCTACGACGATGAAGACGATATTTGGTTTCTTCCTGTTACTGCTCAGCCCCTTATTTATTCCGCAGCCCCCAATTGTCAATATTGTGGCCGAAATTGCTAACAAAACACGACTATTCATGCAAAAAGTCCTGTTAATATGTTTTTGATTTCTCATATTTATATTAATGTATTTAAATTAAGCGAGTTTTACCGGCCCAAGGAGTCCCATAGGATACAGTGATTGCGGCTTTACGCTGGTCCATTGCTGAGCAACTTCATTATCTTTCAGTGATTTAGCATAGTTTCCAAGTACAGTAGTCACCTTTATTTTTATTGCATTTTCGCCGGCCTTTAACGTTTTTTTTAAGTCGTAGATATGTTTTCCGTACCATTTGAAACCAAGTGGCCGGCCATTTACCTCGACTTCTGATATGCCAAAGACCTTTCCAAGATCAAAATAATTGTAATTCTCCGGGTTTTCAATGCGAAATTTTTTCTCATAAAAAATAACCCCGCCGAACGACTGCAGTTCCGGATCATCTTTAAAATCGATTAATTGCTTAAATTCCTTTTTAATGGGCTGCTCATATACTTTTTCAAGCGTTACATTCCATGAACCTTCAATAGTGTGTGGTTGTTTAGCGGCAACTTTCTGTTGCGGAAATAACTCGCCATGGGTATCATTTGAAAAAACAATTAACATGGATTGGGCAGGATCAAGATCAATTTTTAGAATGTTTTTCGCACCTTGATGAGGATATAAATACTTTTTACCGGTCTCAGGATCCCAAAGCCAGGCCGTTTTATTTCCGACATTAAAGCTGGCTGTAAATTGGTGTATTTTTTCCAGATGGTAGTTGCAGATAAAGAAAATATCTGCTTCGCCGCTTTTATAGTGTACCTGACTCACATGTGAAATAGGTTTGTCGAATTTAACAAACGGGGTCAGATTGTATTTCGATTGTAGCGCTGCGTACCAGTTTATTATTTTTTCTTTTGGAGCTGGGAAGAAACTTACATTTTTTGGGAAGTCCTTCTTCAACGATTGAATTTCGGTATACACCTTTTGATCTCTTGTGCTGGCATTTTGCTTTCCGAACGACTTAGCAGGTTCTTTTCCGATAAAAATCAATTGGCCGCCTGCAGTTACAAATTTTCTAAGCAATTCCGGGGTTTCAGGGGCTATCGATTCCATTTCGGTCATCAATAATGTTTTATAGTTCCTTGTGTGATAATGAAGCCTGCCCTCCGAAAAGCTGCACTTTTGCAGGATCGTTTCGTTAATATAGTCACAGCCACTTCCATTCTGGTGAATAGATTCCCATATGTTGTTGGCATATTCCGGGTAAACAATTTGCGGAACTTGTTGGTATTGCAATCCTGCTTCGGACCACATATCTGCCAGCGGGAACATGACGGCTATGTCCGATTGCATAACCGAATCCTGAAAAACTGCAGATAATCTGGCTTTATAGTCGACCCATGTTTTCAAATAGGGCCACCAGGTATTTTTTTCACTAAAAAATGATCCATAACGTACCCAGCCCGGAAAAGGAACTTCGGGAGGGCTATAATTGAACCCATGCAAAATGGAATGGGTAACACCTGAAAGGTTGCTTTGATCGCCAGCTATTTTTATCCTTTCCAGAGTGTCGTTAAAAACGATATCAGTATTGGTAATTTCCTCACAACTTATTATTCGTTTTCCGGTTAGTCTTGCCGCAGAAGAAACAAACTTATTAACTGGCCGGTATGCTCTGCCGGTTTTGAAGGTATTTTCTGGCAGGTCGCCCCCAACATCGTTGCGAATCCAGGTTTCACATTCTGGAATATCGGGCTGCATGGCTGATTCTAAAGTGTAATATTCCCGGCCATAAGCCTGGACCCTAGATTTAACCTTGTTTTTCCTGCACCATTCGACAAAAGTGTGTAAAAACCTTTCGTTGAAAAGCTCCAGGCGGGTTGTTTCAAAATCGTATCTCACCCGGTTGATTTCGTCTTGTATTTGAGGCGAAAGTGTAATCATGTTTTCAGTGGACTGTGCACCGGTATGGGTGAGTCTTTGGTCTAACTTAAATAGAATAAAAGGCAAATAGGGTTCCAGCGTATACCCTCTCCTATGTTTAAACTGCTCCAACATATCATCGCACCAATTCGAACCACGCAGTTCCAGGCTGTCTACAAATACTGATCTGAAGTAATTTCCCATATGGCCAATTTTGGAAGTAATCGCCTCAGACATCTTATCCAGGTATCGTTGAACGGCAGCCTTGTTATAATGATCAAGTATCGGACCCGAGGCTCCGGGTGATCCGAGCGTTACAGATGCATAACCGGTTAATTTTACCATAGCATAAAGTACATGGTCTCCGGCAGGTACATCAATAATGATCTCCTCATTTTTTATTTGTGAATTGAGGTCGACTCCCGGGCTGAAAGCATCGAGCTCGGCAGCTGAAAGCCTTAGCCCAAAAAGTTCCATCGAACCCGCTTTGCGTTTCAGCAGAAAGTCTGTTTCAGTTAATAACTCGTTTTTCGTTATTTTGACATGCTGTGGGCCTTTTAATCTCTTTGTCGCGAGCGCCAGTAACTGTATCTGCTCCTCTTTTTCAAGAAATTCTCCGCCGAAAGGCCAACCGGAACCTACGATAATATCACAGGTTATTCCCCGGTCTTTAGCCGCAATTAACGTAGTCTTTAGCACGTCAAGCCACTCTTCACTTAACCAGTTAAGCGTCTGATAACCCATCGGATTGCTTCCCTTAGGAAATCCAATGGGATTAATTTCAACGCCAGAAATTCCTTTTTCTTTAAGGATGTCCAGTTCACGAATAAGTTCTTTTTCTATGACCCTTCCACCATTCCACCACCAGCGCACAAAAGGCCTAGCAGCAGCAGATGGATTTTGAAAACTCTTATATAAGGTAGCTGCAGACTCCGAATTTAGGTCAGCAGCATTTCCCATTTCGGTTGAGAAAGGAAAGCCGTAAAGCAATGGTGTTAAAGCACCAATTCTGACGAAATTTCTTCTTGATATCTTCATTCTTTAAATTGCTTAACTGTTTAATGCTGCTGTTGAACATACATGTTTGCACTTACCAACTGTCTGTTCTGAAGGACGATATTGGCAGACCCTCGGCACTATAAAGAGAGCCAACGGCCCAATCCTTAAATGCATAACGAACGGCTAGGGGTGTTTTAACAATTTCACTCTGGACAACAACGCCTGCTTTGGTAATTTTTGCCGTTGCCGGATGAAACACTTTATCCGCTCCTGCAATTTCAAAACCGGACAAGTTTTTTCCAAAAGAACTAAGGCCGTTCTCTGTAGGTGAAAAAGAAACCGTAACCGCATTTTTTACGATTTTATACGATTTGTATACCGGACTTGCAAATGCCAAACCTTTGTTTCCGTACGTATTAGCCATTGCCCAGTATATCAACCTTTTACTTATGGTCGTCTTATCTGGCGGATGAATAAAATTCTCTGTACCAACATCCATACTCACCACCATTCCTGAGTTCGGGATTTGTGTACTTGCCTTCAATTGTGCTTCTCTTAAAAAGGCCGATTTATTGGTTCTGTCATATTTAAATGGTGCAATCTGGACATAATAAAATGGCCATTCACCAACGTTCCAGGCTTTACGCCAGCTCTTAACCATCTCCCCCATTAGCTGGTCATATTGTTCATAATTTGAACGGTTGGCTTCGCCTTGATACCAGAGCACTCCCTTTATTCCATATCCTAAAAATGGATTTATCATCGCATTAAACAAAACTGTTGGATCACTTTTACTGATTTTTGCGGTATCAGCAACTGCAGGGATTTTAATATCAGAAAAGAATGTAAAACTATTTGCTGGCATCCAGGCTTCGATTTTCGTACCACCCCAGGTCGACATAATTATCCCTACAGGAACCTTTAATTTACGCTGAAGTTGTTGTGCAAACTGGTAACCTACAGCACTAAATTCTTTTGCGCTTTGTGCATCAGACATTTGCCATGACGTTGATTTACAATCATATTTTGGAGTTCTTGAAAGCGTCTTTTCATATCTAATCAGACGTATCTGAGGATTATCTGCATTCAGCAGAATATCCGCAGAGTTAAGTGTTGGCTGGTTAAAAAATCCCTTAACCGGCATTTCCATATTAGACTGACCGGAACATACCCATACTTCTCCTAATAATACATTGTTTAGTACTACATCTTCCCCATCGTCAATTGTAATTTGATACGGGCCGCCAGCCTGTGTAGATACAATAGATAACCTCCATGATCCACCAGCATCAGACATCGTGTTATATTTTTTACTATTCCAGGAGGTATGAACTGTTACTTTGACATTCGCTTTTGCCTTTCCCCAAATGGAAACATTTGAATTTTGCTGCAATACCATGTTGTCGCTGAATATGGATGGCAATGATATTTTAGCAAATGCAGTCGAAGTTATTAAACTGACCAGAAATAAAAAGAGATATTTTTTCATTATTAACATATTAATTATTTACTGTTTAATCTTGAATAATTTTACACCGTGTCGGTTTACACTAACTGAAAACGATGTTTCAACGCTTCCCATGTCCTCTTGTTTCCAGAGGTTGCGCAGGTTATGTTTTCCCGACAATTTTAAGGCCGCTAGCGACAGCTGGTAATCCACCGGAGTTTCTCCAAGGTTGAATATGCCGACCGCGATAGAGCCGTCCAGTAAGGGCTTCGACCATACCTGAATGTTTCCTTCCTTTATTACTCTCGAGGCTTGTTTGCCAAGTATATCCTGATTTACTGCAATAACTTCAGGATTAGAAAGCAATCCATGGGTGAAATCATCCAGGCGCGTAAGATCACAGCCTATTAACAAAGGGGCTGCCAGCAGACTCCACAACGAGATATGTGTATATTGTTCATTAGGCGAAAGGTAAGTAGGGCGCAAATTTTTACTCCACCCCACGTAACCCACTACCAGCATATCCGGATCATTCCAGTGACCCGGCCCCGCATAGGCTTCCCGACCGGCTTGATTAAAGCCAATCCTGGACATATTTGCCCAATTGTCCCGGATGTCACCAGTGGTACGCCATGCATTTCCACCAACCGATGCACCCCATTTCCATACCTCTTTCATCCCATACTGACAAAGGCTGTAAACAATATCCCTGTCAGCTTCTTTTAGTGCTTGTCCCATTAGCCTGTACGGATATTGCACTTCATCCAGACTGGGCTTTGAAACCACTGAGCGATAACCACACCAGTCATATTTCAAATAATCAAAGCCCCATTTTGCAAACTGCTTTGCATCTTCGTGTTCATGTTTATAGCTACCTTCATAACGCTGGCAGGTTAGTGGGCCCGGTGAGCTATACAGCCCTGCCTTAAATCCATATTTATGCAAATAATCCGTCAGCAATCTCATATCCGGAAAATCTTTATTGGACAACACATTTCCGTTTGTGTCACGGGTATCTCCAATTAATTCCCCTTCATTAAAGCGAACCTTTTTTGTTTTAATACGAAAGTCAACATTTGCTTTATAGTATGGTTCCCGTAATGCCTTGTCTTTTCCCTCTGGCATATGCGCTACATCGGGTACTTTCATCCAGCAGTCATCTATATTGATATACGACCAGCCATAAGCTGCGAGCCCCGATTTAATCAGCTGATCCGCAGTATTCCTGATATCTGCAGCAGTTACATTACAGGCAAAAGAATTCCAGCTGTTCCATCCCATTGGCGGTGTAAGTGCAATGGTCTCTCCCACAACCACCGTCACATCCTTATTTGACTCCCCAAATTTATTCCGGACAGTTACCATCAGGTTGTATTTTCCTGGTTTTACAATTGCTCCCCTGATCACGCCCAGTGTTGCATCAAATGTACAGCCAGCTGGGAGTCCCGAGACCATATATTTCATTGGTTGCGTTCCTGTAGCAGCAATCCGGAATATGATTTCGCTTCCCGGCCTTACTCCATACACACCCGTACTATTTATCTGTGGTTGTTTAGGTGGTTTAGGAGTCAAAATGACATATTCTGCTTTTCGCGATGCCAGGTAGATAGCTCTCACTTTCCCTACTTCCCTTAAACTATTCACAATCGTATCAAATTTAAGCGGTTTAATTCCCCGTTCGTTGCAGGAAACCAGGTAAGCATGCCAGTACCTACCTGCTAAAGCACTGTATTTGCCTGATCCAGCAGGAAGCAGATGTTGCCATATGTTATCCCGCTCTTCCCAGGTCATTTCCATTAGCGACACCGGGTCATTATGGCTGCCACGTAATTCATCCCATGTCTGGCTGCGTTTAAGACCCGCCCATTTAGCACTATCTGTCGTGGTATTTGCATTAAACATTTCCTCAAACCAATTCTCCCCGACCTGCTCAGGAGGATATGTTTTGTTTTTAAAAGATAAACCGGTGCCTGTAGCAAACAGCAACAGATAAATAATTTTTTTTCTCATATGTCTATTTGCCTTTTTAACCGAAGATGCTTTCCGAAAAGTCACCGTGATCAGGCCTTCAATCTTTATCTTATTTGTTTCCTCATCATTTCTTATTTTTTATAAATGACGATTCCCTCTGTAGGGCTTTCCACACCGCCTTCCCCTGCGATGATAATAGTACCATCGTTTAAAACGACTGCATCCATTAATCCGAAAGGTGCCGCATATCCATAGTAAGCTTCTTTTGTAAACAGGGCACCTGCATTGGAATAAGAAAGCCCATTGTCGGTACTTTTGAAAAGTACAGGTGTGATTGGGTAAGTAGGGCTATTTTTTATTTCTGTATCTGATTCTCTTCCTGTCGGATTAACGAACAGAATTTCCCCATTTATTCCTTTGAGCAAACAGCCTGCAAAGAGATGTCCAAAGTCACTGGTTTGAATATCGGATGACACATTGGTGGTCGCGGCAGTCCAGTTTTCACCACCATCGCTGCTGTACGATACACGCTTATTTTTTGGACTGGCATTGGTATGGCCTACAATCATCATTAACCGGCCATCTGCTAGTTCAACCACAGCACCTTGTTTTAAGCGACTGCCGCTGATGACCTTCCCTAACCGCCAGGTACTTCCGCCGTCGTCGGAAAGTGCCATTCTTACCACATTAGTACTGTAAGTAAGCGGCATGACCAGGCGTTTGTTGTAATTGGTTGATTTTAGTTCAATGCCATGCCCTGAACCACCCATAATATATCCAGCAGCCGTATTTTTAGTGGTGGTAATCTCTACCGGCGTTGTCCAGGACGTGCCATTATCGCTGGACACAATCTGATAAATCCTTTGTGAGCCGGCGTTATAGGTGTACGTATTGTTGTTGGCTGCAAACGCCCCTCCTATGCTGCTGTATTGCAGAATAATTTTCCCGTTATCAGCGGTAACGACCTGAGGGAAACAATAGGTTAAGTCACTGCCATTTCCTGCAAGCACGGTGATCTGGTTGCTCCAGCTGTTACCGCCATCGGTAGATTTTTTCATGATGATGTCTGTATTTCCTACCGGCATGGTGTTTTGTGACACCCTTTCTTTAGCCGAAGTAGGTGTTCCGCGGCCTTCGGCAAAAAGCAGCAGATCTCCGTTTGTGGCTTTTGCCAGTGCAGGCGCCTGAATTTTATTATAACTGCCTTCATACTCATGCATGGCGTAATCCGGGGTATACATTTCTGAGCTTTCAATATACAGATCATGTACAGTCCCAAAGTTCCTCCAGGGGCGAAACTGAGGGGTAAAGAAATACGGCCGTTCTGTTCCAAGCTTAAGACTAAATACGAGGGTATTATTGATTTTTATATAAAATATACCCGATGAAATGATCACTTCCAACTCGGCAGGTACCCCAGGAATCATGACCTGGTGAATATTGGGCCATCCCATTGAAGTCTCTACACCTATCGTTGTGCCGTACATGTCAACAAAAAACTTAGGCTCAGCACCTCCGCCGTCCAAACCGAAAGTAAATTTTTCTTTAGTATCCCAGCTCGTACCCAGGACTAAACCGGCCGCAGTTGCATTCAATGTTCCAAAAGTAACTTTGGCATACATGTAAAAACCCCTGCCAGCACCAACGGGGACAAAATACTTTGAATAGACCCTGTTGAATTGATAACTGTTAGGATCACCTCCAAAATGGTCAGCATTAGACAATGGATAGAAATTGCGATGTGGAACCAATTGCAACCCATCTGGTTTTTGGATCCAGGATAAAGTATCCCCTTTAGTGAAATAGTCGGTATATCCTTTAACAAGGATTTTCTTATGATCAGGCACACCGTCTTTCATCAGCCATGTTCCTGCCTGCCGGCTTTTATCAAACGGGAAAGGAAGAGAATCTGGGATATTCGTATTTCCAAGATCATGAGGGCCCGGGAAATCGAAATGTTCTTCTTTGTAGCAACCCATCAGAACAGCACTGATCAGCAGGGAAAAAGCCAGGTACTTTTTCAGTTGGTTAGTTTTCATCTCAATATGTTTTAATCTTTTTATCATTCGCTTTTTCTCCATTTACTGCCATTTTCCAGGATCAATCGGGATGTACCAATTGCTTTCGTTTTGAAGCCTTGACCTGATTGCAACCCGGTCACTTTCCGGATACTTAAGTGCTACAGCATCTGCCAGCATATTCTTTCCGTTTAGTTTAGATTGTAGCATCAGGTCGTACCAGCGCCTTCCCTCAAATGCAAATTCACGGGCTCTTTCTTCAAAGATGACCCTGTCCATAATCTCCTTATCGGTATATGGAAAGGTTAGCTTATCTAAGATGACCAACCCGCGTGCCGCTCTGACCATATTGACAAAGTTAAAAGCAGAGGAGTAATTGCCGAGGTTCAGATCTGCCAGTGCTTTTATCAAATAGCCATCTGCACTGCGCATCATGGGCCAGCTGGCGCTACTTTCATAACTTTTGCGCATTGACACCACATTGTCAAGGCCAATATATTTCCAGATAACGGTGTCGCCATTAATCACTTTGTAGCTGGCCTGTGCCCTGATATCAGCATCTGTTAGGGATACATCGTCCTTAAACAACGCGTCAACCACGGTAGATACGGGCTTTAAATAATACCTGCCACCATCTGCCCTCACAGAAGACGTAAATTCCTGAAGCCTGTTGGTTTCAAAACTATTGGAATATTGATAACCAAGCAGGAACATGGAATGCAATGGCGCCGAAGATGCGGAGAACTGGTTGAACCAGTTTCCTGAGGTGCCTAAGGTGTGGTTTGTATTCTGGATGATCAGATCGCAAAATGAAGAAGCTATTTGATATTCACCAAGCCACAAAGCGATTTCGGCCGCATAAGTAGCTGCAAGTGGCTGCGACACTCTACCATATCGCTCTTTGGCTGATAGGTTTTCACTGTTCCACTGGTAGTTTACAGGAATCATGCCGACAGCAGAGAGGACATCATTGTATACCAAAGTCCATACTTCTTGCTGATTGGCCGGCATTTTATAAATAGCTCGTATTTGCTCCGAAGTCAAGCTAAGTGTTGGCTCTTTCACAGTTTCGCCTGCAGCATTAACATAGGTAATTTGCTCAGCAAAATCGGTAGTAATAATTGGAAAAGTAGCATAAGTACGCAACAGCTGATAATAACAGATGGCGCGCAATAATAAAGCCTCCCCATAGAAGGCCCTTGCATCGCGGTCTGCGATCTTATCGTCCAGTTCCTTCACCTGATACACTTTTTCCATCTGCCGGTTGCAGCGGGCTATGGTCTGATAAATACCGGCATAGTTGGTATATGGGTTGTTTGTACTTATATTATTCAATACAAATTCATTGATATACGGATTGGGTTCAAGCTCACCAGTTGTTACCATATCGGCACGGGCGTCTCCCCATAACAAAAATTTATGGGCCTCCTTTGCAAATGATTCATACATTCCAAATGCCGATGCATTTAAATCTTGTTTATTTTTATTAAAATCATTTTCTACAATTAAGCTCTCTGGGGTAACCTCAAAAAAATCGGAGCAGGACATCATACCAGTACTCAGTAGTAACGCTGATGTCGTTATCATTAACTTTATTGGTTTCATCTTCATTTCTTCAAAATTTAACTAAAACGACACCTTTAATCCAACTATATAGGATTGTGGCAGAGGTGACGCTCCAAAATCAATTCCACGGAGCATCGGATCAGGCGTTGTTACCACTTCGGGATCTAATCCGCCATATTTGGTAAAAGTCATCAGATTCTCTGCAGTTACATAGACATTAAGCGCGCGGAAGAAAGCCATTTTCGCTGGAATTGGAACCTCATAACTAAGGGTAATATTTTTCAATCGAAGGTAACTGCCACGCTCTACCCATAAGTCGGAAGTAGCGCCATTGGATGAAGGATCATCAAACGTCGCCCTGCTTAATCCGGTTCCGGGGTTGGATGGTGAAATATACCGTCCTTCAACATCGGGAGACTGGTTAGAATAATCCGACATTAAATGCATGCGCTGATTAAAACTATTATATATGTCATTTCCTACAGCATAAGTAAAAAGTGCATTTAACGACAATTTTTTATAACTCAGCATAGTTCCAAAATTTCCAAAGACATCAGGAAGTGCTGATCCGATCACCTGACGATCAAGGTCATTAATTCTCGAATCCTTATTTATATCCTCGATAATATAGTCGCCAGTCCTAAAATTGGTACCATCGGCCTTCTGTAAATTTACTGCCCCTTCTGATTCAAAAACACCCAGGACTTTATAACCATAAAAAGCACCTATCGATTCATTTACCCTGGCGATTGTGCTCACTCCTCCTATTGATTTAACTATATCTCCATTCTTAAGTTCTTTTACTTCGTTTTTTAGGGTTGAAAAGCTCCCAAAAAGCGACCAGGACAACGCTTTCTGATGAATCAGATTCGCATTGATATTGATTTCGATACCTTGTGACGCCACCTTTCCGTTATTCTCAAATTGCGGATCAAGGCCCAGTTCAATTGGCATCGTTCGTCGTGTAATAAGATCGGATGTTGATTTATAATAGTACCCCCCGTCCAGTACAAGCTTTTTGTTAAATAAACCTATTGTTATCCCGGCAGTATACATATCGGTCACCTCAGGTTTGATCGATGCGTTTGCAATGTTGCTTAAATAAGCGCCTCCATAGCCAAAATAGTTGGCAGCTGAGTAGAGATTGTATTGGTAATAGCCACGCAAATCATTATTTCCCGTTCTTCCCCAGTCTGCACGAAGTGCCAGCTTACCATGTTTTCCCCTGTTGATTAAATCAATTTCTGTATTTACACCCGGATAAATGCCCCACCTTCCGGTTTTACCAAAATTAGATGAACCTTCTATATTCAGGTTCGCGCCTATATTTATTCTGTTTAAGAGATCTAAGTTTCCGCGCATATACAGTGTAGCCAATCTTGATTT
This sequence comes from uncultured Pedobacter sp., assembly GCA_946478755.1. The sequence goes on from CAMLDJ010000075.1 coordinate 16,997, forward strand.
ATATCTCGAATTAGAAGCAGAATCTAATGTACCTTGATCAAGCGTTTCATAATCATCGGTGCCGGCATTGATCTTACGCGCAAAAACTGCTTTTTCTTCATACGATTCTACAGACAACCCCGCTTTTCCAAAGTACTTGTTTGTTTTTCCTATTGATCCGTTTTTCTCCAGCCAGGTATTCAATAAAATTGTAGCCTCGCTGGAATTCCTTTTTAAATTTTGTCTAAGCCTGTTCAAATCCTGAACTATCCCATATGCCGGACGATATTGCTTTTCTGTCAGGTTCAAGTAATTGAAGACGAACGAAGACCGTAAATACATACCCCGCTGCATTAACCAACTGGCGACGATCTGTCCATCGACCCGGTTATCTTCATTCTTATTGTACATATTGTCGACCAGCGAAAGTGGGTTACTTTTCCCCAAAACATCTATATTGGCCAATCGATTTGATATTTCTCCTGACTCCGAGAATAGGTATGGGCTCATAAACGGAGCTTTGGTTGCAGCGGCAAACAACGGGTGTATTGGATAGTTAAATCCTTGTTCAGCATAACTGAAGTTGGCATGTGTATAGGCAAGATGATTTGCTATCTCGATTTTCGGCGAAAGCTTGTAGTCGATATTAAACCTTAAATTAACCTGGTTCATATCAGTTCCTTTAATGGTCCCTTCCCTATCGGCATAACCAACACTAAACATATAACGTGTATCTCCGTCGCCCCCTTTAAGCTTGATATGATAATCGGATAACCTTGCATTCCGTGTAACTAAACCCAGCCAATCTGTATTGTTGTTGTATACCGGGGAGTTTGCATCAAAAATCGGATGCTGATCCAATTCCGTCTGTGTACTACCGTTCTCAAGCAAATAATTGCGGAGATAATTTTTAAACTGACTGGCACCCATGTGCCCGATATTGTAATCGGCGCTTGATACACCGAACTTCGCAGAGAAATCAATTTTAGTCCCGCCTAATTCCCCGCGGTCAGTTTCAATATAAATCGCACCATTAGCACCTCGTCCCCCGATTTCTGAAAGTTCCCTTCCTTCTTTAGCAACTTTTATATCTCTAATATCATAAGGGTTGATAAAATTGAAACGTGATGGCTGGAAAACGGACAAGAACGAGGGCAGTGAACGGGTATATCTAACAGGGATACCATCTATGTACACAAATGGGGATGCACTCATATTAATTGAATTCAGTCCGCGAATCATTAACTGAGATGCATTGCCAACGGTTCCAGACTGTATAACCTGTACTGTTGGTTCTTTAACTAGGAGTTCACTGAATGTCGTCGCCGTAGTCCTGATGTTAACTTTTAAAATGGAATCTTGGGAAGAGTTTCTAGCCTCTTGTGCAAATGTCGAAACACACATCACATTCAAAGCAAAGAAAAAGCCTCTTTTTATCCTGATATTAAATCTTTTTTTCATATACCCTCTTAGTTTACTACTGGCACCAATTCAATTGCATCCATTAATACATCGCAACAATAATTACCTTGTTTTCCCGTGGCAAAGCCTGTAAATGCGAACGTTAAAGAAACATCTGAGCGGGCTTGAACATCAATTACTCCGCAGTCGTTCGTTATATAATAATTCCACAAATCCCAGGTGCCATCTTTTACAGCCAAATCAATATCATCTTTAATTATTTTCTCCTCGTAAATTGTAATAAATTTACCACGTGTTCCGCTGCGATGGACAAGCCTGATGGTATACTTCCCAGCTGGTACATCAGGAATACTGAGCTTGAAATAATCACCTACCTGCTGTGCGTCAAACTGTACAATCCTTCCCTCTTGATTCTGATGATAACTTTTTGTTCCGTCATTCATGAGTATTCTGGCCGGTGATACGGTAAATACATTTTGTTCACCGTACGGGCTTCCGGGAGGATATAGAAGATAACGGATTAACGACGGTAGTGCTTCCACTATTTCTGCAACCGTATCCAGTGAGTGATATATTCCGTTCGAACAAACCTGATCAATACCAAATTCCAGTGATTGATCAAATTTGAATGTTTCGTTCATAAAATAGTTACCCCTGTCATCCAACTTAAAACTCAGCGATTCTTTCTTATAAACCGGGAAAAATCGTCCCGATGTTAATTGGTTTAAAAAATATCCCGAGTCCGGCACAATATGATAACCGGCCCAGGCTTTTAAGTTTGCAATTGAGTTTTTATCAAAATTATTTTTCAATAGAACCTCATCGCGCTCTACAACCAAGGTAATGGTGCTATCTTTCAAATAGCTGGTCAGACCGGTCTCTTCAAAGATGCCAAGCATTATATTATACTTCCCCGTTTTATGCAGCACCTCATAAATAGTTTCCACAGGTGGAGAAAGCACCTCGTCGGTTTTATTTATATACCCATTAGTCATTTCGATATTTGACTGAGTAATGGTGACAAAATTGTTTAACTTAAGTGCGTTATATGAATCTCTGATGTCGACAATTAAGTACTTATCATTTAATGCTGTTGGGGCAGGAAGCGGCCCCGGTTCAAATACATTTGTATTTATTTTCTTATCTAATAAATGGTAGGAAAAATAGTTTAACCAGAATTCAGGAGACTTATCCTTAATAGCGGTCACTTTATCACCGCCAGCCGACAATTTGGCGAACAACTTTTCAAAGGCCTGATTGGTTGGAGCAAAAAATGTGTAGGCTCCCGCAGTTTTTAAGAGGCTTCTTCTGTCCACATAGTCAATTAATTCTTTCAGGGTGCTGAGGTCTTCCTCCTGGTCGATATAATCCATGATCTGGAGTTCGTCCGTATCATCATACCTTGCATCCGAAAAGCCCCTTTCGCAGCCAGGGCTCACAAACAATACGATAAAAGCGAGCATCATCAGGGAGACGGATATT
>CAMLDJ010000076.1 GCA_946478755.1 uncultured Pedobacter sp.
CCAGAGGCTGGCGGCACTTGGAAGAAATGGTTTATTGAAATACCGGACCACGAAATGCCTACCATAAAGCAGATGACCAATTACGGTACTGATTGGGACACTGCATATACAGACAAAGAGTTTAATGCGTCGTCTGCTCATGTTGAATCTGGAATGTTTAACAATAAAATGTACATCGATAATCTCGGATGGTTCAATAAAGAATTTCCGGATCTGATCAATGAAATGAAGTTGCACCCTGCTCCGCATTATATTGAGGCTAAAGCTTCAGGCAAGTCGGCTAAGCAAACGTTAACTGTTGCGGGTATTCCCGCGATAGAAGTGGATGTAAACGGGGATAAGTTAGCCAGAGCAAAAGACGCTACCCCAAAGGCAGAGGCCGGTATGGTATGTATTCGTAAATCATTAGCTGATAAACTTTATAACGATGATCAGCAGGGCATACTTAAGTTTCCAAATGGAGAGAAGCAGGATTTAGCAGACACATTGGCCCAGGCAATTATCCGGCATTTCGGTAAAGCTAAATTAGCCAGACCAAAATCATATTATTAAAAGATAAATATTTATATTTGAGGACAATGGAGTTATCTACAAAAAAAATAAAGGAAATCATTGATTCGCTGCCAGACGTTTCCGGCTTAAGCAATCAACATGGAAGACGTTATCGTGTTCCCGTTCTTAGGCCTATGGATATATCTAATAGATCGTATTTTCCCGATAAAAATATTGAAATAGACGAGCTGATTTTTGTTTTTAATGAACAGGAACAAGATTGGATTATAAAGTTGTAATATGTATCAGGTAAAAATTAACGATGTTAACTACGATGTGCCTCAGTCAATTGAGGACGTAACCATTGGTAACTTTATAAAGTTCCGTAATACTCCGCACACTGATGAGCTACAGGTTCTTTATTGGGCCATAGGTGCAAAGCCAATATTCAGACACACCGATACGATTGAGGCTGAGCTATCTAATGTATTCGCTTTATTCAATCCAGTGAAAGATGAAATATATGCCTTCTTGAAATCTGTTGATAAGATGAAAGTGCCTGACACAATAGAGGTTCTTGGTGTGACTGTAAATATCAAACAAGGCCTGCTAAATGACTTACCATATTGGCCGTACGTTGTCACTAAAAATATTGTACTCCAGGAAGGTAAGAAGGATCCGTTTGATCCAACTGATCGTATGCCTGAAGTACTAGCCCATTACTTGTATAGTGTCGTTACTAAGTCGCCTTATGATGAAGCTAAGGCAAATGATTTTATAGAGGTGGCAAATGATATTAATATGGTGCCAGCTATTCAACTTGCTAATTTTTTTTTGCTGAGACACTCCGACTTGTTTCCGTTGAGCAAGAAGAGTTTAGCGGAGACATTGAAGAAGATCTCAAAGAGGCAGGGATAGAAGTCTTCAATAAGTATAAGGACGTTAACAACCTGGAGTCTTTGAGCCAGGGAGATATAACAAAGTGGGGAGTTATTAAGGCTATGGAGAGGGGAGAGGTGTACGCCAAGCTAATGATGAACCGAGATAAGAATGCATTTGAAAAAGCCTTAAGGGCTATTGCTGTTAGAAATAGTAAAACAAAATAAATGGATTTACGGGAACAGATAGGAGTAATTGCTCTGTCGCTAAGTGCGGCACCTGCTTTTTATTACGGACGAAAATCAGAGATAAATGTCACAGGAGACAATGCGTCGTTTCCTGCCGTCATATTGATTGAGCCGGATCAATTCGGTTTTAAGCTTGATCCAGTAACTGGCAACGTGAACGACACTTACAATGCGTTCATCCAGTTTGTCGACATCGTAGATCCAATGGCAGAAGACGCAAACTATAGTCATCCTGTTGTTGAAGATATGCGAACCATGGCCGCAGAGTTTTTGCAAGCGTTATCGGCTGCTGACATTTTTCAGGACTTAAATACAAATATACATGGCGTTCTGATAGTTGATACGTACGACGTTAATGTAGCTGGTATCGAATTGAATCTTGCCCAGCTTACAGATATACAACCAAGACCATGTTAAGCGATACCCTCATATTAGGCGAAGAGCTGATCAGAGAGTTTCTCGAATCTCAACGAGAGGGCTTGATATCTTATATGGATTCTGAGAACAGGAATGCAACTGGACGAAGTAAAGCCAGCATTAAGGTAGTTAATACCACACAAAGCACAGGGCAGCTAATTGGATCACAATCTATCGAATACGTTTTCAAAGGCAGACCACCAGGTAAGATGCCGCCATTAAGCAGTATAATCGATTGGTGCAACGCTAGAGGATTGCCGAGAGGCGTTGCATGGGTTGTTGCAAAAACGATAGCTGACAGCGGTACAAAGCTATGGCAATCAAAACGGAATATATTTGATGAAATAATAACGGAGGAGAAAATAAACGCCTTCGTGAATAGCATAGCGGTTGTTTATACCGCCAGGTTACGTACAGAGATCACTTCACTATTTAACATTGCAGCATGAGTGTTTTACTTATAGACTTTTTCAGTTTTCCTTCGCTTGTTGGTGGCGGTACGGAAGATTATTCTATATACTTCAATAACGACACAGAAGTAGTTACGGTAGACTATGTCGGTTCTGACGGACAGAAGTCACTTGTTGCCTCAACTGAAAGAGAAAGGGCCGACGATGACCCTATAGCAAACATAATTTCATCAGATGAAACAAAGACCTACACCATTAATGCCCATCTAACCACTCCGTTTGCATATGTGTCCCTGGAGACTCCAATTGTTCCAGAGCCACCTTCATGTGATTTAGCTTTGACCGTAGTATCGACAAATGAAACATCACAAGGTGCAAATAACGGGACTGCTACATTAAGCGCAACTACCACTTTTACCCCGGCTTTATATTCGTTAAACGGCATAGATTATTCTTCATCGACTTTTTTTAATAACCTTTCGCCTGGCAATTATGTTGCCTATGCAAAAGATGCAAACGAATGCACAAAACAAGTAACGTTTAGCATAGAACCGTTCGGCAATCCGATTGATGGAGGTTTTGCTAATGGATTGCCGCAGGTGAAGGTGTCAGGTAGCAATATTTCAAGATGGAACGCTGCTTATAATCCTGTGGTGTTAAAATTTTCAACTACACCGGATCCGGCGAAGGTTAACTATAGAATTGAGATAGAAATAACTTCTCAATCAGGAACCGTTTTAGGCGCATGGTCGCCAGGCATTGACGGAAAAACCAGAGCCGACATATCAGCTTACTTGCAATCTTTGGTAAATGCTAAAGATAATTTTAAATACGATGTGCTTAACTGGCGTGATATGGATCGGGCGGCGTCTTTTACGATCAGATACCGAGAGGTGTGGGATGCTGATTCAAGTGTTTGGTATTATGCTCCACAGCCTTTGTATGTCACCTACAGCGCAAAGCAATTAGGGGACAAGTACGGTGGAAATATGGCTGAGTATGTCCCGTTTTTAAATGAGCTAAACCCTAATTACAAAGCTAAGTTTTTAACTATGTTTACTGAACCTACAGCATGGGTAGGGTTGCCTTACGATAACTCATTCATATTTTCAGAGTACATCGTAGGGTCATCAGTAAAAGTCAGGACCACATCATTGAATATAAACAGGGAGCAAGTCTCTGGAGGCGTAGTTAACTCATTCCTTTTGAATAATGATGCCGGTTATATCTTAAATACAGACTTAAGCAGACTTATAATTCAGGAGGGCGCTCTGCCTCCGGTGAGTAATGACGGTATACTTGAACAATTAGGTATAAATAGGCTGATGCTGGCGGGTGCCCCAGGTACAAACGTTGAATACTTTCAGATACAGCTTTATACCGGGACAGATGAAGCGCCTAATTTTATCACTCAGCCAATGATACTGAAGATAAACAGGCCATGTGCTGATCCGTTTATATATTTAAAATGGCTTAACACGTTAGGCGGGTGGGATTACTGGAGATTCGGAAAGGATAATATAAAAACATTGTCTACATCCAATGAAATTACTGTAGACAGGAACGTTTTCGATTGGGAGAATGGAGATACTATTGCTGACATCATAAACAAAACAGCAATTAACAAAATAAGTATAGGCGCTACGGTACCGGATATAAAGATCGATGGTCTTAAATCATTGCATACTTCAGTTAAGGTTATGATGCTGACCAACTCAAACCCTATAAAATGGCAAACCGTAATAGTAAATACTGGATCATTTGAAATCAAGAGAGCTAAAAATTCATTCTCTGAGTTGAAATTCGGGATCAATTTACCAGAAGTAAATATTCAAAGGCAATAGTATGAACAACAAAGAGGTTTATATAAACGGAATTCTTTGCGATATTGATGAGGGTAAAAGCCCTATTCAATTGGTGTACTCTATCAATGACCTGGCTGAGTTAAAAGATAGACAGGCGTATTCCACAAACACATTTAAAATGCCTATGACAGCAACCAACATTGCTGCATGCGGAATACCAAACGATGCGAGTTTAATTCAAACACAGCCTTACCGTAGAAACACAGCTAAAATAGTTCAGAACGGAATTGAGGTGTTAACTAATGGAGTCGCGCTTATAACCAAAACGGATCAAGATATAGAGGTTCAAATATTATCTGGGCTTATTGGGTTCTTTGACAGGCTGGGGGAGAAGAATATCCGGGATCTTGATCTTTCAGAATATGATCATGTATGGAGCCTAGCGAATGTTGCAGGCAGCCAGGATAATACTGAAGGCTACATCTATCCTGTAATTGATTACGGCGGGCTCAGTGAGACTGATAGAAGGTGTGATGTAAGGCAATTAAGGCCTGCTGTATTTAGGAAAACAATTTTAGAAAAAATAATATCTGAGGCGGGATATGTTGCGAGCGGAAGTTACGCTTCTTACGAAAAGTATTATAATTCCTTGATCCCGTTTGCTAACGATAACCTAAAGCATAGCTCTGGGTATGAGGATATATTAAAAGGGTACAATGCCTCAGCCAGGAAAACACAGCCGCAAGGGTTTAATTTTGGCGGAAATAGTATATATCAAGAGGTATTTTTCGAGGATGACGCGTCTACAGATCCACATGGTTTATGGGATGGAAGGTTTTATACAGCCAGTGTCAAACTTAAACTACGTATAGTTTACACATTTACAATTACTCAAGTGTGGACACAAGCATTCGGCTCTCACGAGGAAGTTCATAATGTTGTTCAATTGTCTAGTGCAGGGGGTGCATGGATAAACATTGGGGCATTTTCTACATTAAGCTCAAAAAAATATATTCAAGAAACCTTCCCCGATCAATTGATTGACATCACTATAAATATTAATCCTGGAGACAGAATAAGGATCGCTATAACAAAGGATGTTGATACAGGTTTCGCCACGATTGCGACAGGAGCATCAGTCTCATTCAATCCGGTATATGAAGAAGTTGTTTATGGGTCTGATATCCAGTTGTCAGCCACCCTACCGGATATAACTCAGAAGAATTTCTTTAAAGAGTTTCTTCAAAACTTCGGGTTGATAGTTATCCCAGACAACTATATAGAGTCATTGCTACTGATCAACATGGAAGATGTATACGCAAATAAGCCAATAGCGGATGATATCTCAGATCGATTGATCAATTCAAGCGACGACATATCTTACTCGTTGCCTGGCTACGGAATAAACAACTATGGCAAGTATAAAGACGATGACGCTGTCCCTGATGAATTAGGACAGGGTATTATGGTTTTTGATAACTTGACACTTGCTGATAGTGTGACCTTGTTTACATCCGTATTTGCCGCAACTGTTTCCGTTAATAAGCTCGGAGGGCTTGTTGTTCCTCAAATAAAAAAAATAGAAGATATAGCCGCCTCAGCCGATTTTAAAATAAAAACACAGCCAAGAATACTCCTTGACAGAAAGATCAATAGTCCTTTTGAGTTTTACGATGGATCTGCATCTTCTCTCGTAAACATGGTATCTATACCAACGTTTGACGGATTAGACTATCAGTCTTTATTTGATGAGAATTACCCAGAAGTTAAAAGAATGCTTTACAGGCCGTTTGCCGCAACAAAAAAGATGCTAGTTAAGGAAACGGACATTGCAAATATAAATTGGACCATACCCGTTTACGACAGGAAATCAGCATCATATTATTACAAAAATAAGATAGCGTACATCCAGGGCGACATAAGTACTATTTCACTTATAAAATTACCATAATGGCAGATACAAACACCAGGGTTATTATTGATGTATCCCTCAACTCGGAGGATGCAACCAAAAGGGCTAACGAATTAGGTAATTCAATAAAGTCTGTAAAGCAAGAGCAGAAAGAATTAAAGACTGCAAACCAAGAAACAGGTGTCGCATTCCAGTCTAATGCACAACAATTGAGGCTGCTTACCGCGGAACAAAAGGCGTATATCAGTATTTCTCAAGCGGCAGAAGGCAGCAATAACCAGCTTCGAGCTCAGCTATCGTTATTGACTCAGCAGTATAATGCATTAGGAAAAGAAGAGCGGGACGGAACCACCGCTGGCAAAGCACTTCAAATACAGATAAAAGGTATTTCTGACGAACTAAAAGTAAATGAGTCTGCAGTAGGTGATAACAGGAGAAATGTTGGTAATTACAAAGATGCGTTGGCCTCGGCAACCGAAACCACAAATCAGCAAAAAGAATCTCTGTCTGGCCTTACGAGTGTTATGGATAGGGCGCCTATAGGTTTTAAACTGTTTGGTGATCAGGTTGGCAATGTAAAAAACCAACTTCAAAATTTCAAACAGGCGCAAGGCGAAGCAAAAGAGGCGCAGCAAAGGTTCCAGGAGGCTCAGACTATTGCTACTCAAGCCAGCGAAGAAGCTGCCGCTGCGACAGCATATGCAACAGAAATAGGGTTTAAATTTTCTAAAGGAGAGGCCACGGCAGCACAGGCGGAGTTGGCAAGGGCTACCGCTACGGATGCTGTGACCGTGTCTACCGCTGCCGCAACTTCCGCTACAGAAGCGCAAACTGTTGCCACTACTGCCGGTACAAATGCAGCTAAAGTGTTCAAGGTTGCCTTAGCCTCCACCGGCATAGGTGCTATTATAATTTTAGTAGCTGCACTTATTAGTTATCTGTCAAAGTTTGACCCCATTGTTGACAAGGTAGAGCAGGGATTTGCTGCTGTTGGCGCCGTAGTAGACACTGTAGGGAGGTTCTTTGTTAAGTTCATAAGTAGCATTACAAGCGTCGGAGACTTATTAAGTAAGCTAGGAAATATTTTATCAGATCCGATAGGATCGTTTAAGGAATTAGGTTCAGCGATGACAGAGGCGGCTGGAGCGGCTATCGAATTAAAAAAGGCACAACAGGATCTGGAAGATCAGAATAAAATACAAGAAGTTTCCAACGCAAAAGCGCTGCAACAAATACAACAGTTAACGCTACAGGCTAGAAATAGGGCGTTATCAGAAAAAGAAAGGCAAGATTTGCTTAAGCAGGCGTCAAAAATTGACCAAGACAACTTTAATCAAAGAACTAAGCTTGCAAATGAGGAGATAAGGCAGGCCCAAAAACAGATTGCAATTACAGCCGGTCTATCTGCAGAAGAGCAAAAGCGATTAGACAAGGAAGGATTGGCTTACGCGTTTGCCTTGAAAGATAAGGTTGCTTTAACCGACGAACAGGTTGATGCACTAAAGGCTGCTGAGATAAAACGTACAGAGATTTTAACGGAATCAACAAACAGACAAGAGAAACTTCAAAATCAGTCAGATGCGCTTGCGGAGAAAGCCGCGGCCGAAGAAGAAAAGAGGCTGGCAAAACTACAGCAAGCAAGAGAGAAAGCGGCTGATGCTGAAAATGCAAGGTTAGAGTCGTTGATGAAAACTAATGAGAGCATTTTGACTGAACGACAGAACGAAATAGAAGCCATCAACAGGGATATCGATGAGAAAGTTGCTAAATACAAAAAGTATGGAGCGACGACAGAGCAATTAGAGAAGGAGAGAACCGCAAGACTCCTTCAAGTTCAGACGGAGTACAATACACAAAACCAAGAATTAATACTGGCAAACACCAGAGAGATAGAGGATTTAGTAGTTGAGGGGATTAAAGATGAGGGCACTAAGTCTATTGCTCAATTACAGTTAAATCAATCCAGAAGGCTCGAAGAAACGGATAAACAGATAGAAGAAATCAAAAAGAGAATCCAAAAGGGAGAGACAGGGTTAACCGATGTTTTAAAGTCAACACAGGAAGTTAGATCTGCTCAAGTAACTGCGAACAACCAGGCAATGAACGCTCTCCTGGAAGAGCAGTACAAGGTAGATCTGGAAAGATTCAATCAGCATCAGGTAGATTTAGCAAATGCGAAAATTGCAAATGCAGGGACCGACGCCGAAAAGCTTGTTGCTCAACAAGAACTTTTAGAGGCACAGTATCAACTTGATTTAAACAATGCGATCAGGACCGGGCAGGACACCACATTAATTGTTGCCGAGAATGAGCAGCGGAAAAGAGATCTGCAACAGCAAACAAATGATTTCGCATTTGCTAGTTTTAAAAACTTCTCTTCAAGTTTCCAAGGCATGGTTTCTGAGAATAGTGCAGCGTATAAGATTGCCGGAGCTATTCAAGCGAAAGTAGATGCAGCGCAAGCTTTAAGAAATAATATATTGATCATTCAGGAAAATGTTAAGGCCCTTACATCACAGGGAAAACTTCCTTTTCCTGCTAACATAGTCGCGATATTTAGTACGCTGGCTGCTTTGGGAGCCGCCCTAAGTTCAGCCAAAACACTACTGTCGCCACCCAAGTTTGCTGATGGCGGAGTATTTTCAAGTGATGGCCGTGGCGCTGTGCTGCCTGGCTATAGCAAAACAGATAATACTAATGCAAAACTCAGAAGCGGGGAGGCGGTGATAGTTTCTGAGGCAACCAAGGACCCTAGAGCTTTAGCGGCCTTATCAGCAATCAATGTTGCATATGGCGGTAGAGCATTGGCTCCAGGTTACGCAATGGCTACCGGCGGGATTGCTCAGGGCGGGTTTGTCTCTGATATAAGCTCAAACACAAACAGCTCTGTTGATGTAGCTAATCTGGTAGTTACAGCTATGCAATCAGCGCCTGCGCCAATAGTAGATGTACGTCAAATAATATCAGGGATAAATACCAATCAGGTAAGCGTAGGTAATTCAAATTTATAGGCAAAATTATTCTAAGTAGACTAAAATAAATATATTCTTTTAAGTCTATTTGGAATAAAATAAATCATTTTTTTAGCGTTTGAATTATTTTAAAAACAGACGACCTACACATTTTTAATTTGACAGACGCCTCGTTTACGGCGTCCGTCATCTTGCCTCCGGTCTTTATCCTACTATCTACAAACCTGTATATTTCAAGGTACGTGCCTATTTTAACAGGCATAAGGCCGGAATGTATAAGACATTTCAATTCGCCTGTTTTATCCAGGTTGTTCAATGTTTCGTAATTGTTCATAATGAGCATTGTTTGTGTAAATGTAAGAAATTAAGTCCGATTAATTGCGGACTAATAAGGGCGTTTATCGAGCGAGATTTACATCATGGCAGAAATAAAAATTCGTGATTATGAGGATGAGTTCGGCTGGGGCGTAAATGTTATCGGCATGGGCCTCAATCATTCAAGTAATATCGTGCCTCAGATTGAAAGTGCCGTCGAGTCAGGAGAAAAGGAGATCACAATCAAGATAAATACTTGTGGAGGGTCTGTGTGGTGCAGCCTGGCAATTGCAAACGCGCTGAAAGTCGCCAAAGAGAAGGGAGTTAAAATAATCACAGTCAACGAGGGTATATGTGCAAGCGCCGGCACTCCCATTTTCATGGAGGGTGACGAAAGAATTGTTTACACATCATTATTTATGATCCACAAGCCTCAAGGTTTTTGGTGCGGACTGATGACTGACGAAGACATGAAAAGAGAAGGAGAGGCATTAAAAATACATCAGGACACTTTACTGCTTACCTACTCGGCTACAGGTCTAGACGATGCCACCTTGACCGATATGATTAATGCTGAAACATGGCTGACGCCTGCACTATGCTTATCTCTTGGATTTGCAACAGAAGACCGGTCAAAGCCAGACCAAAAGGCTGACGTGCTAGAATCAAGTATGACATCTGTTAGCAAAACATCCCCTGAAAACAGGGTTTATGCACAAAAATATTTTAACACTATACCATTAAAAAATAATCAAATGAATGTTCAAGAAGCATTAAGGCAGTCCGCAGAGACTCAAAAGAAAACTAATTCTCTTCTTGGTGATATAGCCAAGTTCTTCAAAAACCTGGTAACTGACGAGCCAGTTACGGATGAGGTAACCAATGCTAGCTCCGACTTATCTTCTGGCGATAAGGTTTATTATGATGGTGTATTAGGTGTCGGCACAGAGGTGTTCTCTGATGAAGCTATGACCGAACACCTTTCAGAAGGCGATCACGATTTAGCAGATGGTAATTTTATTACGGTTGATGCCTCTGGGCTTGTTACTGTAATGGAAAAGAAAGAAGATCCGATTGAAGACTCGGAAGAGGTAACCGACCTTAAGAATGAAGTAGAAAGCCTTAAGACCGCTTTAGAAGCTTCTAACGCTTCTTTAAATGCTTCAAATGAAGCTTTAACGAAAATAAAAAACATCAAGTCTACTTACACACCGCCGAGCAGGGAGCAAAAACCAGATCCCGCTAAAAACTCGGGTTTAGTCGGTGATGGCAAGCTGGACTTAAGTGACGCGGCGAGACAGGCCAGGCGTGAAGAAAGAGAAAAAATTAAAACTAATAAAATCAAAAAATAGACATGGCACTACCAAATAACATTGTAGACCTTTCTCCGGTAGATTTCTGTGGGAAACAAGTAATGAGCTTCAAGGAAGCTTTTTGGACAAAGACATTTGAAAATCCTGCTTTAAACGAACTGCTGACAGTTATACCTGGTGTAAAGGCTAAACAACAAGTAGTTATATTGGGCTTGATTGGTATGGTTGGTAAAACCATGCAGACTACGAATTGCGCGCCTGATGTATCAGATCAAGAGATTCCTTCTATTGAGAAATTTTACGATCCTGGTTACGTTGAGGACAGGTTCACAGAATGCTGGAAAAACTTATTAGCTAAGTTTACAGTTTGGGGCCTTAAAGCCGGAATTAATAAGCCTGACCTTACCGGAACAGACTTTGCCGACTTCCTTGAAGAAAGGGTAATCGATGGATTGCAGCAGTCAATTTACCGTATTGTATGGTTTGCAGAGAAAACCGCTGATCACATCGCGGATGGAGGACACTTTACTGACGGTTTAGATCTTAGGTATGTGAATACTATTGATGGTCTTTGGTATCAATTCTTCGCAATTGCCACCGCTAATCCTACCCAGCGGATAACTATTGCTAAAAACGCAGAACTAACTTTCGCATTGCAAAAGTTTACTCCTCAGGATGTTACAGATCAGGTAGTTACCGGGTACTTCCAGGATATGGTTGACAATACCGATGAACGGTTCGACGAAGAAGAAAAAGCATTCTATGTGACACGTTCAGTGGCGAGTCAGTATAAACGTGAGCGTAAGGCGTTCACCAATATAGATGAAGCGTATAAGCGTACCGAAACTGGTTGGGATTATTTAGAGTTTGATGGAATCCCGGTTTACGTGCTGAAATTTGAAGACAGAATGATTAAACAATTCCAGTCTTCAGCTACAGCAGCTTACCTTCCTCATCGTATTTACTTGGCAACTAAAGAGAACCTTCACCTTGCCACAGAAGAAGAAGGTGGGATGACATCAATCGATGCTTTCTTCGATCAGAAGGATAAGCAATATTATATCGATATGCTGTATTCTTTGGATGCGCTAATTATCGAGGATTACAAATTAATGGTTGCATACTAATTTAAGGAGGAACAGGATATGCCATCAATTTGCGGAGAAATAACCGCCAACATAGAAAGAAACTGCGATACCCTGCCGGTCGGCGGGGTAAAGCCAATCATGCGTTTAATTAATAGTGACGATATCGCAACTATTATTTACGACGTGACAAACCCGCTTATTATCACGGATATTACTTTAAAGACCGGCAAGAAGGCCTTTAAATATGAAGTGTATAAGCGAGGTCATAAGCCGAGATTCACTAAAGTGAATGGTGATTTCGGGTTTAATTATAAGCACGAGATCGATTCGTCTATCCAGGTGTGGGATAATGCGACCAAAGCTCAGGTTGAAGGGCTTAATGGGGCGTCTATCGTAGCAATTGCAGAGAATCTCCAGGGTTCTGGTGATGCTCGAATTGAGGTATACGGCCTGGAAGCTGGACTTTTTGTTGCTGATGGTGCCATTCGTAACCTGAATGAGAATAATGGGGTTTACACATTCACCTTGGCCAGCGATGATTTAAGCCTTGAGCCACATATCCCAAGATCATTCTGGGATACTGACTACACCACCACTATAACCGCTTTGGAAACGCTGGATGTAGCCGCGGTATAGTATAAAAATTCACTTGAAAACGGGCGGCATAGAAGCCGCCTTTTTAGTATGGACATAAATCAAATTTACACAGATATACAAGAGCTAAACAACCTGATATATCTAATCAACAAACGAGATACATCGGCTATAGAAGAGTTAAACAGGCTCTATAGGATAGTATTTGGCGAGACTGTAACTGCGGGTTGTAGCAATTGCCATATTAAAGCATTTCGCAAACTAACAGATTTAACAATACAAGACTTAAGTATTATGCAAGAACAAAAATTTAAAATCAAAAAGGGGGTTCTGGTTGAATATCCTTTTCGTTCAGGTAGATTTTTTAGTGCCGCGTTGGGCATCACCAATGAATTAGCAACAGAGTATTTAAAAGCTTATCCACAAAAGGTGACGAAATTCGAAGTATACCCAGGATCTGAATCTGAGAGCGGAGCTTTAGACCTGTCATCTGTTTCCGGTAAGGATAGTCAGAATGATCTTTCAAAGATGAACAAGACTGCTTTACAGGCTGAATACCTTAAAACATTTGACGTTGCCGCTGATGAATCGCTGACTAAGGCTCAGCTTAAAGAAGCCATAGAAAAAGCAGATTAACTATTCTACCATGAGCAAGCTGAGTAACCTACCCGATGCTGAGCCAAGACTTATTATAGTCAACGGTGACAAGTTAGGTATTAAGACATACGGTCCTGACAATGGCTATCCGCAACGGATGCTAAATTTATATAACGCCTCTGGTTCCGCTAAGATGTGCGCCAACTTGTGCGCTGCTTATCTTATTGGAAAAGGGTTTGAAGATCTTGTGTTTTATAGTTCGGTTGTTAATGGCAAAGGCATAACCCCTGATAAACTTTTGAGGCGTGTTGCTCATGACAAATCAAAGTTTCGGGGGTTCGCCTTGCATGTAAACTGGAATAGCATTTATGAGGTAGATTCAGTTTCATATGTCCCTTTTGAATACTGTAGGGAGGGTATCAACGAGAATGAGGGCAAGATAGGGGTGTTTAAAGAATGGTATAAGCCGCCTGGGGCGCCTCGATCAAAAACAAACACAGAACCAACATTTATACCTCTGTACAATCCTGACCCTGTAGGTATCGAGTCTCAGGTAAATGAAGCCGGAGGCTGGGAAAATTATAAAGGCCAAATATATTATATCTCTGACGATTTTGAAACATATCCATTAGCCACAATTGACCCGGTTATTGATGACGTGCTCGCTGAAATTGAAAGTTCTATAACTAGGAAAAACAACCTAAGAAATAACTTCCAGTTAAAACACATTTGGGTCGAAAAAGGTCAGGTTCAGGAAGACGAGCAAGAAGAAGAGATTGTTGACGGAATACGTCAATTTATGGGCCCTGATGGAAAGCCTATATCTGTCGTTTTCAGTAAAGACCCAGAAGGAAAAGACATACCCGAGTTGGTGCCGGTTACTAGTTCGATCAATGATAAGCTTTTCCAGTATACAGATCAGACGGCCAGACTATCTATCTATACTCAGTTCGGACAGCCTGCGGTACTACACTCTGATTATTTAGGCGCAAGCGGGTTCAATGAAGGACAGCTGCCTCAAAGCATGGATTATTACAACTCGTTAACCGAGCCTGACAGAATACTTTTAGAGGAAGTCTTTTCTGAAATATTCAAAAGATATAAGGACAAGATTAATCCCTCGAATTCTTATCGCATTACCGCCCTGGAATCGTTGAAAGCTGGCGGTAATGATATAAAGGTTGAGGAGGAAGATAAGCGCGCTTTGATTGAAATCATTGGTGTGGGAGGTACACAAGCTCTTCAATCGATTTTAGCCGATCCGGCTACGACGGCAGACCAAAAGAAAAACACTTTAATAATTGTATTCGGATTGAGCGAAGAAAACGCTTCGCTTTTAGCCGGAGTTACCACGTCAAACGAATAGTTATGGCTCAGAAATTAATAATTAGCAAAACCGACTTTGAGGGCCGGATAGATCTGTCTGTAAATCTAAATGTAGATAAGAGGCTTAATCAGCACATCCTTCATGCTCAGGACTTCGACTTATGTGAGCTGATGACTGATCAATTTTATTATTACTTCATGAGTTTTTTTGACGACAGCGGAGTATTAAATCCATTGGCGCCTGACGAAATAAAGAACTTATACAATGGAAGTACGTATACTATCGACAGCATTTCATGGTTCAATCCTGGATTAAAGCCGGTGATAGTTTATTTTTCTGGTTCCAGGCTTATTAAGGGCATAGACGCACATATAACGCCAACTGGCTATAGAGACAAGGTGAACGAGTTTTCAGAACAGGTTGGCGCTTCGAGAAAATCCTTTCAAGCAAACGAATATGAGAATCAAGCAACCGCCTACTGGAATAAGGTATTGAAATACATGGTAGCAAACAAAACTTTATACCCGCAGTATTTTACTGATTGCGGCTGTAGTGAAAATAGAAAAACTGCTCGGCCAAAAATGGTTGCAGTGGGTAATACTTGCACTGATAAACATTTTAGATATGGCGAACTTCGTTACAGAAGATGATAAAAGAATAAGGGATTTACAGGAATTATCAGAATTACTGCTTTCTGATTTCTTGCCTGTGGATAGGCCTGGTTTTCTTGCGGCAATGAGAATATCAGTACAGCAGATTATTGACCTGTTTGCCGGATCCGCACCAATTCAAAATTTATCTGGTGGCTCAGTAAATCCAGACGATGCCGCTGGTAGTAATGGAGATATTTATATAAAAGGCACCTTGAATGGAAACTCTATTTCGTTTTACCAAAAATTAAATGATATCTGGGTAAATATAATCTCATTTAATTTTCAGGTATACGAAACAATCCCTTTCGATTGGGATGATACGCCTCTAACCTCGATTCCCTGGACAGACGAGCGGCGATCTTCCTTTGGTGAGTATCCAACTATTGAAATATGGATGAACGATCCCACTGATCCGGATTACACAGAAACACTTGTCTTGCCGGGATACGGGGTATCAAAAACAAAGGCTGCAGGTTCAGTCACGGCAATAAACTTCGATGTTGATTTCTCATTCAGCGATATAAAAACAGGGTATTACTTAATCAAAAAATAATATGGTATTAAGAACATGGGTATCAATCATACTGGCTTTATCGGCCTTCTGGTATTTCGTCTTTACCTCGATTTAAATTAACAATTATGAAACACTTAAAACTAATATTACTACTTACACTGTTCAGCGCTGCAGCGTTTGGGCAGTCAACTACGCCGCCAGCAGGCACCGTTCAAGCAAGCCCGGCACAATGGTTCATTAATTCATCCGGAGCCGTACAGCGTTTCTTTGGGAGGTTTGGAGGCGCAGGGATTGCAGCGGCCTATTATGAGTTTGTTACCGCTCCCGCTTTGGAGGATAGCTTGGCTTTAAAGTCAGATAAACAAAACTTTATAAATGTAAAAGACTTAGGGGCAGTTGGGGATGGTGTGTTTAACAATACCACTATTATTAATAACGCCCTATCCACATATAAAGAGGTCTACTTCCCTGACGGAAACTACTTAGTAGATAGCTTGGTTAATCTGTTTGGCTCTAAAATTACGGGATCCGGTGTTATACTTAAGGCAATAACCGGTGGAAATCAACAGTTGAATACTGGTAACGACCTTTACAACAATGTGTTTGGTCAGGAGTATCTTGCATCGTTTCAAAAGAAGGTAATGGCTAATACCTCTGGACTTAAGATATTATGGAGTGGAGACAGTACAACAGATGGAGATGGACTTGCTGCTGGCTACAAAATTGACCAATTGTTTCAGACCATAATGAATGATTATGGCGGTTTCAACGGTGCATCATCTCTTAATAGAGGTCATAGTGGAATTAATACTGAAACATGGAGAACAACATACCTTCCTGATGAGCTTGCGGAAAATCCAGATATGATGATAATTAGGTACGGGGTAAATGATGCTTCTCGTGGTATTGTAGCTTTCGAGATTTCATTAAGAACTGCTTTAGCAACAATTAGAGCATCAAGAGCGCAATCATCACTGACTATTATATTGATGTCACCAAATACAACAAGTGATACACCAGCAGGAAGGGATGAGAAATGGTACGAACAAGTAATAAAGGTATATAGACAAGCCGCCAGGGATTATCAATGTGCATTTATAGACACTTACTCCTTATGGAAAGATGGTAGAAATGGAGCTGCAACTCTTTTCATGGATGATCCATATTTAGATGGAAGAGCCATACATCCGATGGAAGTTATGAATACATGGATAGTGAGTAAAGTATTTGATCTTACCTTTCCCAGCGTATTTCTTTCTAAAACAGCGATTAAACCGTCAAGTCTATATGTGCCGAAGATTAATGGTACAGCTACAAAGTTAATATTAGATGGTGGCACTACAATGAGTACGCTTGGTAATTCAGCGGCAAATGCAGCTACCGTGATAAAATTATCTGATCCATCAAAACAAATAGCTATAGGTTACATATCTGATGGGAATGGGGCAATTCAAGGCGTTGACACTTTGGGTGCGGCTACGCCATTAACATTACAGCCATTTGGCGGCGCCGTAGTGATAGGTAAAGTTGGGGTACCTGCGCTTTCTTTGAAAGTTAATAGCGATATGGAGGCAACCGGGTATGTAACAAGTCAAACATTAAGAATTAAATCATCCGTTAGTGACTTGTGGGATACTAACACGTCTGGGAATGTGATGAGCCTTAATCACTATAACGGCACGTCATTTAATCTAGCCGCAACTCTAACCAGGGACGGAAATGCAACTTTTTATGGATCAGGTGAATTTTTAGGAAATGCAAAGGCTTCTAAATTCAAGTTATCTGCTCTTAACACCTCCCCCTCATCAGCAACAGACACAGGAGAGGCTTACGAGATAAGGTTTACGGCAGATGGTATATATCTGTGCATAGCTACCAACACATGGGTTAAGGTTGCTCTGGCAACTTGGTAAATAAACATTAAAGGCGCTCACATAAAACGATATGAAATTTTTTACAGAATTAATGAACCGGTTGACTGCAAACAGTCCTAAGTTCTTCAAGAAACTGCAATACTTCGGACTTTATTTATCTGCCGTGGGAGGTGGGCTGATCGCTATCCCTGGAATCCCGGAAAAAATTGTCACTATAGGCGGCTACCTGCTTACTGCGGGCGCTGTCCTTTCGGTTGTAGCTAAGCTGCCGGTTACAAACCCTGAAGAAGTGAAGCCATGATGCTGCCGGATAAATATAAATGGCTGTATAAAGAGCAGTCGCCCTCGATGCTCGTTGAAGCATTAAGGCATTATGGAACATTGGAGCATGCAGGCAAGGGGAGTAATCCAAATATTTTGGCGTGGGCTAAAGAGGTTGGCGTATCGGGATGGTACCCGGATGATGATGTCGCATGGTGCGGCCTGTTTGTGGCTATGGTTTGTCTTCGCAGGCTTTATCCTCATCCTAATTGGGCAAACGTATTAGGCGCCAGATATTGGGCTGACGATCCTAACGGTAAATGGAAAGGGTATGGTAAGAAAATTGCAAAGAAGGACGCCTCTCTTTGGGATATCTTGGTGTTCGTTCGTCCGGGCGGTAACCATGTTGGATTTTACGTTGGAGAAAACGATCATGCCTATCTCGTTTTTGGCGGCAACCAGTCTAATGCTGTGGGCTTTGCTTGGATCGCAAAAGATAGATGCATTGACGTAAGGAGGCCAGCGTATAAAGTTCAACCGGCGAACATCCGTAAAATATACTTATCAGAAACAGGAGAGTTATCATCCAACGAAGCGTAAAATTATGACGATGCTTAAATTACCGTTTTCTCTGCCGGACGTTGTTCGGTATCCCCTTCACGCAGTTGTTTACCTGCTACTTACCTATTTTGTTTTTAAAGAATTTACAAGGGGCAGGGAATGCGATGATTTGAGAACAGAGAACCAATACTTAAAGGGAGAGAACGCCCAATATAAGGCCGATCAATCGGCGTTAACCAATGCACTCCTGGTCAGTCAAGGAATAAACATTAAACAAGCTATCGAAAAAAAAGAACTGGATAGCACCATACGGGAAAAGATAGGTGAGAAGGCAAAAAAAATAATAAGCGGAAAATAATCATGAAAAATTGGAAATTCTACCTGGCAATTATCGCTCTCGCTGCTTTGGCCACTTGGCTAGCTGTTAAATATTTTCAACTTGACGGGGAAGTAAAAGACCTCAAAAGCCAGAAAGAAAAGCAGGTAAAAGCTATCATCAAAAAAGCAAAGGAGATCGACCGGAAGGTTAACGAAAATGGTATTGAGCAGGTCTTATTTGATGTCACAGGCAACAAGGCCAGCCCTGCCCAGGTAAAGGCTAATGAAGGAATCAACGGACTGATTGATACTACAGCCATGGCCCTGGATATCACTACGAAACAGCTTAAACAAATATTGGTTATCAACTCTACTTTGGAGGCTGAAAACCTTAAGCTTAAAAGGAAATTGGATGCTCAAAACAGGCCTTATTATACTTACTCAGGTAATGGTCTTAATCTTAAATTTACACCTCCTTACAATGTCCTTGACACCAATGATCAGGGTACAGCAGATTTTAATGCAAACGTAAAAATTAAGGCTGATCAGTACTGGAAAAGAGATTGGTTTCTAGGCCGAAAAAAAAGCATACTTGCTGTAACATCGGATATGCCTAAGTTCTTTAAAATTAATGGGGCCGACTTTGTGGAGTTTGAACAGAAGCAGCCTTTTTTTGGTTTAAGGATTCAGGCCGGGGCGAACTACAACCCGCAAACAGGATCTATCGGCTTTGGTCCGGCCGCAAGGATAGACGCTGGCAGGTTCAGTTTCCAGGGAAATTATACCTGGTATCCGGAAAGTGAAAGATGGAGACCAAGCATAAACGCTAATTACGATATCATAAGATTTTAGTATTTTCGTTCCTTCATTATGAACGGAATAAAATTTCAGGCTACTTACAAAGGTAAAACAGCAAACGTTGAAGTGTCCAGTCCTTCAGGCGGAAACGGATCGTTTCATGTCATGATAGATAGGTACTATTTAGGACGCGTAATGGAGCGTCCAGAAGGATGGGCTGTTGTTACTCAAAATGAAGGGACGCTTACTGATCAGCAAAAGGAAGGTATACTTAGAAGATTAAGAGAAGCAGGATTGATTTATAAGACCCTATAAAAGTATCTTATCTGCAGCATCGTCCAGGTCGTCAGTTTTTCTTAGATCCCGGATATAAATTTCCGTCATCTTTCTGGTGGAATGACCAAACAGACCCTGTAATAACTTAAGATCGCCGCCAAGCTGCTGATCAGCTATAGAAGCGAATGAATGTCGCGCAATATGCGTGGTTAGGGTTTTGGTGATG
>CAMLDJ010000077.1 GCA_946478755.1 uncultured Pedobacter sp.
CAAGTAGCAAAAACACACGGAAGGAATGATGAATGGCCTTTTTGCGTACATAATATCCTTTTCTGTATACAGATTCCACGATGCCTTTTTCAACAAGCTCATTCAGGCCTTTGAGTAAAGTTTCCTTACTCATTTTTAATTGCAATTGCAGCTGCTTAAGAGAAGGCAGTTGATCTCCAATACGTAGCTGATCAATTTCAATCAGTGACATAATGTGATCGGCAAGCTGCTGATATTTCATTTTGCCTTGATTGCCTTTCTGGAGTGTATTTTCAGAGGTCATAGGTATATTATTTAGGCAAATGTAATTAATAGACCATACAAACCAAACCAGCCCACTTAATAATTATTCAATAATCACCCCGATTTTGGGTTTAAGCAGCTTTTTTTTATTTTTTTATCTTTTGTAAAGAAATAAAATATATTATATTTGTTAAGTAACCAGTCCAGTCCAGACCAGACTAATAGTGTGAGCATTTGATGATGCGTGTAGTAATTATTGTTATAGTGCGCTAATTGCTGTTTTTGGGATCTGGATGAGGTTTTAAATGCTTTAACAAGTCATTTATACTGCAGATACGTAAATGTCTGTCGTAACAACATAACCAAATATAAACAATGAATATGAAACCAAACTTACTCTTAACGGTGCTATTGGTTCTGGGTATTCCGCTTTCCAGTCTGGCTCAAGCGATAAAAACCATTACCGGAACTGTTACAGAAGAAACCGGGAAACCCTTGCCGGGTGCGAAAGTAGTCATCCAGGGGAAAACAGTTTCCCGTGTAACAGATGATCAGGGCCACTTTAGCTTTTCTAATACGAAGGAAAGTGAACTATTGGTGGTCTCTATGGTTGGCTATATCAGCAAAACTGTGGTTATCACCAGTCAAAACCAGTATAAAATTCAGCTGGTTCCTAACAACACTGCTTTAGATGACGTTGTAATTGTTGGTTATGGCCAGGTAAAACGAAAGGACCTTACTGGTTCGGTGGGTTCTGTAGTGATGAAAGATATGGAAAAGGCACCGGTGGTTTCCTTTGAAGATGCTTTGGCAGGAAGGGTGGCAGGAGTGCAGGTCGGTTCTGGTGATGGACAGCCAGGCAGTATTAGCAACATCACCATTCGCGGAGGAAATTCCATTACCCAGTCAAACTCACCCCTTTATGTAATTGATGGCTTTCCCTTGGAAAATCCCGACAACAATACGATTAATCCGGATGATATTGAATCAATAGATATATTAAAAGACGCATCTTCTACCGCAATTTATGGAGCGAGAGGAGCCAATGGTGTGATCATGATCAAGACCAAGGAAGGTAAGGTAGGCGCGCCGGTAGTTAACTACAACAACTGGCTGGGCTATCAGTATCCGTCAAAGCAGATAGAAGTGATGAGTCCTTATGAGTTTGTGAAGTACCAGCTGGACTTGAATAAGACTTCCGCTACCGCTTTGTATCTTAAGGACGGCAAAACTTTAGATGCGTACCGCAATGAGCAGGGGATAAACTGGCAGGATAATGTATTGCAGAATGCATTTATGCAAAATCATAGCTTCTCTATGAGGGGCGGCACTGCAGCTACAAAATATTCGGTAAGCAGCTCTTATTTAGATCAGAATGGAATTGTGATTAATGGTGGATATAAGAGATACCAGGGACGGTTTCAGATTGATCAGCGTTTAGGGAAAAATATGAGAATTGGCATTAACACCAATTATACATACGGAATCAAAAAAGGTCAGATCGCTAATCTAACCAGTGATAACCTAAACAGCAGCTCGGCCGGAAATGCCAGTTCATATTTGATGTACAGTACCTGGGGATACAGGCCTGTTACAGGTAATGCAGATGATGAAAATTTCCTTGATCAGCCTTTTGACGACGACGTGGCGGGAAATACAGATTTAAGGATAAATCCAGTGGTAAACTCCAACAACTTGTATCAGTATGCTTTTAACAAATCACTTACTGCCAATGCTTTTGCGGAGTATGCTTTCCTGAAATATTTTAAGTTCAAGCTGAGTGGCGGGATGACGGATACCCGTTTGGTTTTTGAGCGTTTTAACAATTCTAATACGGCAGCTGGAAATCCGCGTACAGTTTATGGGCAGAGTTACGGCATTAATGGTTCCCTCGAAAATCAGAATATCCGCAGTTTACTGAACGAGAACCTGCTCTCATTTAACAGGACATTTAACAAGAAGCACCGTTTAGATGCGGTGGCTGGATTTACCATGCAGAGAAATAGTATGGAGGGGGATGGATTTGTATCTATTTTATTGCCAAATGAGTCATTGGGTGTCAGGGGACTTGACCAGGGGACAATTCTGGTAAAAACAACCTCAGGAACTTATTCAACGCTGGTGTCATTCCTTGGGCGTGTGAACTATACGTTTAACTCCCGCTACCTGTTCACGGCTTCTATCCGTAGTGATGGATCTTCAAAATTTGCCAAGGACAACAGGGTGGGCTATTTCCCTTCCGGGGCCTTTGCCTGGAATATTGGGGATGAAAATTTCCTGAAATCAGTTAAAGCCATTTCTTCCGCAAAACTAAGGGCTTCTTATGGAATTACCGGAAACAACCGGGTATCAGACTTTGCATACCTGAGTATTTTGGATCAGGAAGTAGGGGCCAACACTGGAAATACCAGAAGTGGCTATTATTTTAACGGACAATACATTAAAGGAACTGTACCTGTTGGGGTGGGAAATGAGAACCTTAAATGGGAGCGAACCGGAAACCTTGACCTTGGAATAGACTTAAGTTTCTTTAAGCAGCGGATCAGTTTAACTACCGATTATTATTATAAAAGAACCACAGACTTATTGCTGAATGCTTCATTACCTACTTCAACCGGGTATCTTACCGCATTTAAAAATATTGGCGTTGTGGTAAATAGGGGCCTGGAGTTTACCTTAAATACAATAAACGTGAGTACAAAGAAGTTTAGCTGGACATCCAATTTTAACATTGCCTTTAATACCAACAAGATCGAAGAGCTGAATGGTGATCAGCCTAGTTTAATTACACGTGTTTCGAACTGGAACGGCAATTTCAATAACTCTTTACCTTATATAGCCTTGCCAGGACGCCCTGTGGCCTTATTTTACGGCTATGTTTTTGAGGGGGTGTATCCTTTAAGTGATTTCAATGTATTAGCTAACGGTAGCTATGAGCTGAAACCTGACGTACCGAATAATGGGAGTGCCCGCTCGCTCATTAAGCCGGGCTTCATCAAATACAAAGACATTAACGGAGATGGGGTGGTAGATGCAAATGATCAGACAATTGTTGGCAATCCTAATCCGAAACACATTGGAGGCTTTTCCAATAATTTCAATTATGGACCGTTTGACCTCAATATTTTCTTACAATGGTCTTACGGAAATGACATTTTAAATGCGAACCGGATTGTATTTGAAGGTGCGGAAGCCAGACCAAGCCTGAATATGTTTAAAACCTACGAAAACAGGTGGTCTCTGGAGAATCAGAATAGCGATTTACCTGTAGCGGGCGGTTATGGTCCTAATGTGTTCTCCGACAGGAATATCGAAGATGGCTCCTTCCTTCGGTTAAAGACGGTCTCGTTAGGTTATAACCTTTCTTCTACAGTAACGAAAAAGCTGAAAATACAATCAGCCCGCTTTAATGTTTCGGCACAAAACCTGATAACCTGGACCAACTATTCCGGTTTGGACCCCGAAGTTTCAGTGCGCCATTCTGCACTTACACCGGGTTTCGACTGGAGCCCATATCCAAGAGCGCGCACCATCACCTTTGGTATGAACCTAACTTTTTAACGATAAATGTTTTTACAAATGAAAACAACTTTATTATATATCGCGATGATGCTGGCACTGGTTGTTAGCTCATGTTCAAAGATTCTTGATACAACCCCACAGGATTTTGTATCGCCAGTAAATTATTACAATACAGAAAGTGAACTACAATCTGCACTGGCCGGAGTATACGACCGCTTGGGCGATAACAGGGTTTATTCACAAGGTATGTCTTGCTATATGGTTTTTAGTGACGAATTTTTCATGAAAAACCAGACATCGGGAATGAATGCCAATATTGTTGATGCTTCGACCCTGGAATTAAACAGACATTGGGAAACGCTTTACACGGGTATTGAGCGAGCGAACATGTTACTCGAAAACATAGATAAGGCCGTTAAGGTGACTGCGGAAAAACGCAACGAAATAAAAGGGCAGGCACTATTTTTAAGGGCTTACTATTATTTTCTGCTAGCGGATGAGTTTGGAGGTGTGCCTTTAAAGCTTCAATCGAGCAAATCACCTGAAGAACCGCCCCTTCCTGGTACGCCGTTAAAGGACCTTTACGAACGTATTGTTACTGATATGAAACAGGCAGAAGGCCTGGTGAAATCCGTTTCTGATTATGGCTATAATACACGTATTACAAAAACTACTGTACAGGGTATACTCGCGAGGGTATATCTGACCATGGCAGGCGCCCCGCTAAATGATGTTGCAAAATATGCTGATGCCAGAACTTATGCAGAAAAAGTAATGCTGTCAGGATTGCACAGCCTTAATTCCGATTTCAAACAAATCTATATCAACCATGTTCAGGAGATTTTCGATACAAGGGAAAGTTTGTGGGAAGTAGAATTTAAAGGCGTAAACCAGGGCGAAATACAAGAGGGCGGCATGATTGGCAGTTATAACGGCATTACCTGTGGAAATATTGAAATGGGGTATGGCTATGATTATGTTCATGCTACGGCGAAGCTTTATAATGCTTATGCGAATGGCGACCTGAGAAGGGACTGGACAGTTGCTCCTTATCGTTACGTGACAAGCGGACAAATGGCTGTACGGACCAATTGGGCAGCAGATCAGATATACGACCGTAGCAATGGCAAATGGAGGCGCGAGTATGAACTTCTTTTACCAAGAAATCAAAACTATACCGGTACAAACTGGCCGCTGTTAAGGTATGCTGATGTATTGCTGATGTTTGCAGAAGCTGACAATTATACCAATAATGGGCCCTCTGCAAATGCGTATAAAGCGATAAATATGGTGAGACGAAGGGGCTATGGGAAAGATGTGCTTGTCCCCGATGTAGCGGCCGATGCTGCTGCTAATTTGTCTCAGCAGGACTTCCTTGATCTGATCAGGAATGAACGGTTACGTGAGCTTGCTTTCGAGGGCATTCGGAAGCATGATCTTGTACGATGGGGTATTTATCCATCCGTAATGCAAACACAGGCAAGAGAATACCAAACCAACATGCCAACTGCGTTAAAAGATGCAGCTGTTGCACAGGCACAACGGGTAACGGATCGTGCAGTTTTATTCCCGATCCCTAACAGCGAACTGGCCGTTAACCCTAATATCAAACAAAATACAGGATGGTAACTACAAAATTGTATAAGATGAATAAGCTATTGATTGCAGCTGTTATATTATTTTTCCTGGCTTCCTGCCAGAAGACCTATGAGCTCGCTCCGCAGGATGATTTTTCTGTTGAGTTGGAAAAAAACAGTTATAAAGTTGGAGAGCCCGTTAGGTTTAGGATTAATGGTAAACCAGAGAATATTGTATTTTGGTCTGGAGAAGCCGGACGCAAATACGAATACCGGAAAAGAACGTCCGTGGAAGGAAATGCGGTTTCGCTCAATTTTAAAACTTATGCCCAGTTCGGCTTAATGCCCATCGATCAATCGGTGATAAAACTGTATGTATCTACCAATTTCAACGGAATATATGATGCTACAAATGTTAAGGCTGCCACCTGGGAAGATATTACAGATAAAGCTGTTTTATCTGCTGGCCTGGATCAGACCCCCTCCGGAAATATCAGCCTGAATACTTTTGCCGCGCGTAACAAAAACATGGCGCTGGCTTTGGTTTATAAGACCACTGTTATAAAACCAGAAGCGCAGCAAAACCGTTGGGTAGTCCGTTCTTTCGACCTTAAAAGCACCAATCAGCAAGGGGAAGAAACGGTGCTGGCCACTATGGCTACCGCAGGCTGGACTGCTTTTAATTTTAGTGGTCCGGCAACCAATTGGAGTATTACTTCAGCACAGTTGCTTACAGTAAGGAACAGTACCGATCTTGATGATGACTGGGTAGTAAGCAAACAGTTTAACCCTAATAGCATTTTGCCAGACGTAGGAGAACCTATTAAGAATATTTCCCAGAAACTAACAGATTATACCAGGGTTTATACTAAAGCTGGCGTATATAAAGTGTCGTTTGTAGCAACCAATGCCAATGTAGAACGATCACTTACAGTTGTAAAAGAAATAGATTTAACCATTACCCAATGAGATTAAACCCTGTAATCGTGCTGCTGTTTGCTTTTGCAAACAGCAGCTACGCCCAGCTAGCGCCCAAAGCCCGATTAACAAATGATGTACTTCGCCTGAACTGGGAAGATACTGGTAAGGGATATCAAATAAAACAGCTGTCGGTAAAAGGACAAAACGGTTGGCATTCCCTGTCTGGTACATTGGGGCAATATACCCTGCTTTACAGTGCAGATCAACCCAGGATGGATTCGGAGGCTAAGGACATAAACGGGAAAGAAATTCAGTTTCCTGAACCTGAATACCGCTATATCATTCCTACCTGGAAAGCGAATACCTCTGCGGTTTCCTTAAATAAGGAAGGACTTGCCATTTTATTTTATCCACAGCAGTATAAGCAGGTTGGCAATACACTCGTTTTTCAGCAAAAAACAGATGTCTCTACAGTAAAAGCAATCTGGAAACTAGATCCTGTTTACAAAAATGATCTATGTGTTTCTATTCATTTAACAGCCGATAGGGATGGATATTATTCAATAGCGACTCCGGCATTGAGCACAAATGATAAAAAAAGTTTTGAATGGGGCTGCATCCCCGGTGTGTTTCAAGGCAGCACCATCAACAATAACTTTACAGACGCCTATGCTTATGGACACGGAATTCCGGATAGACCGGTTGTGGTAAGAGAAAGAACAGCGGCTGCACTTACGGCTATGCTCACGAATAGAGATAGAATTACACTCGCCGTAACGGCTGAGCCGGGAACAGCCAGGCACCCATGGGAATATGATAAATCTACCCAGTCGAACTGGCTGCTTGGCCTGTCACTGATCAACAGGCAGGAACAACTGAGCCCAACCTTATATCATCCGGTACTGGGGCAGAACAAGTCGTATTTAAAAAAGGGGGAAAGCATCTCCTTTGATTTCAGGTACACCATCAATACTTCAAACTGGTATCAGGCATATCAGCATGTCGTAAATGATATTTACCGCTTTGATGAGCTACTGCACTTGAAGCAAACCAAGCTTTCCTTATCTGATCGCATGGAACAGCTTTTAGACTATGTGAAAAAGGACAGTACTTCACGGTGGCGGACTTTCGATTATCATGGCCGGACTATCGGTGCCCAGGAATATTTGGGTGGGGTGTATGGCTCGGAAAAAGACGCTGTAAAAAATGCCGATTATGGGGCCATGTGGATGTTGGCGAATATAACTCAAGATCCGATTCTGGTTCAGAAACGTCTTAAAGATGCATTGAACTTTAAATTGGCGCAGCAAAATACCGCTGGAGGTTTCTTTCATGGAGCTGCAGCTGGTCAATATTACCTCTACAATTCAAAACGGTTTACCGAAGAGTGGGGCCCTTATACCGAGCCAATTGCAACCACTTATTATATGTTGCTCGATATGGGGAATGTATCCATGTTTGAGCCAGATAACCAGCAGCTTAAATCGGGTATACGTATGGCGGCCGACTGGCTTTTGACTAAAATGAAACCGGAAGGTTATTGGGAAGTAGCTTATCATAACGACACGCAAAAGCCTATGTTTGAAGATCTGAAAGATTATAGGCCTACTTTTTACGGACTGTTGGTTGCATACCAGACGCTTCGGGATAGGAAATACCTGGAGGTGGCTGTAAAAGCAGCAGACTGGTATATCAAAAATGCTGTAGATAAAGGATATTTTTTAGGCGTTTGCGGAGATGCCAGGTTCGCACCTGATTTTGCAACCGGACAAAGTGCCCAGGCTTTGCTCGATCTGTTTGAAATTACAAAGGACGTACGATATAAACAGGCTGCTATTAAAACTGCACAATTCTATACCACCTCCATCTATTCTCATCCGATTCCGAATAAAGAAAGCAGAAAAGTTGGGCCGAGACAATTGGAAGACTGGCAAATAAGCCAGGTGGGGCTGAGCTTTGAACACGGAGGGATTTTAGGTTCCGCAAATAACAGCGGCCCCATTATGCTCGCAAGCCATGCTGGCATGTTTGTAAGGCTATTTCAACTGACAAAAGATTCGCTATACCTTAAAATGGCAAGGACAGCAGCTTTAAGTAAAGATGCTTTTGTAGACCCATCCACAGGAGTTGCCTCCTATTATTGGAGCGCCATGAACAAGGGGGCGGGGCCTTTCCCTCATCACGCCTGGTGGCAGGTGGGGTGGATCACTGATTACCTGATGGCAGAACTTTCCTTACGTTCACAGGGGCGGATTGATTTTCCTTCAGGTTTTCTTACGCCTAAGGTTGGCCCACATAAAACATTTGGCTTCAGGCAGGGAAAAATATTTGATAAACAGGGAGACCTGGCATTGATGGAAAAACTGGTTTCATTGAACAATCCCAATATGGACTATGTATGCGCCCTGAATAAGCAGGCTAAAGTGTTTTACCTGTTTGTATTGAATAACGATGACGAAATACAGGAAAGTGCCCTTCAGTTTAACATGTCCCGTTTTATTCCAGGACACAGCCTGGATTTGAAAACCGCCAAATGTTTTTCTGAATCAGGTTCAAAACTTCCTTTTTCTACAGGAGATCCTATAAAAATAGCACCTTATGGCCTCCAGGTTTATGCATTTACATACAAATAAATTAAGATATGTACCAGAAAACCAGGCTATGTTTATTATTAACAGCATTCTTGTTTTTAACAACGGGAACTGTGATTGCTCAGCAGGAAAAAAGCCTATTACTGGGGACTGATTTTCAGTTTAAAGGCAAATGGTTTAATGAAGTCAATAAAGACGGCATCAGTGGCAGCATTTTAAGGTTTTTAGAAGGAGAACAGGACAGTACATCTGATGCATTAACCGTGATGAATATCGGAAAAGCAGGTCGTTATGCCATTTGGATAAGGACCCCCGATTTTGATACACGTTCCGGTACCCGGTTATTCCAGCTTTCGGTTGGAAATGCCAGGTTAAAAAAAGCAGGCGGACATGGAAAGCCAGGATATGCCTGGGAGCGTCTCGGAAGTGCTGACCTGAAAGAGACTGATGTGCTGTTACGCCTCCATAATTTTAATTTTGGCCGCTGTGATGCTATTCTTTTTACGCAGGATAGCACCATTAATCCAAATGATATAGACAAGAAAACCCTTTTATCCTGGAAAAAGCTTCCTGTTATGCAGGAAACACTTACAGCGGAAAAGAAAAACACGAGCCCCGCACTTCAACTGGGCAAGACGGATAAGGTAATTGCAGGAATTGAAAACGAGGCTGTACGTGTGCAGTTTGTACGAACTGGAGCTGACCATAAGGCTATTGCTTGTAAAACAGAAATAAAAAAAGATGGGGCTTGGCAGCAGGTAAGTACTGCAAACATGGAAGACCATAGGATTTTCTTAATCAGTACTAATGCCACCGCCATCCAGTTTAATAAATACTACCCAACCTGGGACAGCCAAAAACCAAAAGCCTATTTTGTTTTTAAGGGTCAGAAATATGCAGTTTACCAGCCTGGAGCCGATCTCAATCCTTTTGAGGCTGGTAACCTCAGCGAAGCCATCCCCGTAACTGCAGAAGCTATAGATAAACAAACCATAAAAGTTCAATATGTGACCAGGAATGGTTCTGCAATAACCGGTTTGTGGACATTACATCCGGGGCAGCAACATATTGATCTGCGGCTGATCTGCAAGGTTGCCCAGCCAGGATATTACAGTATGGGGATCGAAGCCTTTCAGCCTGTTTCCGATCAGGAGCTGGAAAGCGTATCGATGGCACCCATGTTTCAGTATAAGCGGCTTTCTGACGGCCCGCAAATGATGATTACTGCTATGATGCAGCAGCCCCTGGCTATTGTTTCTTCGAAAACAGGGCAAAGTATTGTTTCAAGTTATGTTGCAACAAGTCCTGAATTGTTTAAAAAAGACTGGGGATCTGTAGATTATGCGCCTGCAGGTTTTACACTGAAGAACCACAATAACCAGATACAGCCGGTTATGTTTTCTCCCGTTCTGGGAATGAATGATTCTAAATACCGTGCAGGGGAGCTGATTGACAGACGATTTATTATTGGTGTAAAGTCGGGCAATTGGGATTCGGCCATGGATTATGTATCGAAGGAAGTGTTTGAGGTAAAGGACTACCGGAAGCAAGAACAGGCCTCGCTTACCGATGCGGTATTCAACATGATTGAGCTGGTGAAAAATGACAATGCTGCGGGATGGTCGACTAAGCTAAAGGGTTTTTTTGATATTGAAGGCGACCCTAAAACAGCACCTACAGTTGTAAATGCCACACCATTGGCCAACATCGCACTTTCTGTATTGCAGAATGATGAAGAATTTTACATCAGCAGGTCGTTGCCGACCATAGAATTTACGCTTTCCAGAAGCGGGTACCGATGGGCGACAGACATTGTTCCGACAGCGTATAATGCTACACGAAAAACGCTGGAGTTCAATCCGCTTACCTCTCAGTTCACCACATCGTATTACGTAGGGTTGGATCGCTTATTGGGAGGATTGAATCCCTGGCTGAAAAATATAGCACTACCAGGAGATAGCCTGAGGATAGCAAAAGGCTACTCAACAGATTTCCATTCATGGAACCAGGCGCTTTGGGCGCACCAGCTCACAGGGCAGGCAAAATGGCTGCAACAGGCAAAAAAAGATGCAGATCTTTTTATTCAGCAAAAAATATATAACAATACCAATAAAGTATTGAGTCATGTACCTTTTTACAATGCCAGTTTTTACGCACCCTGGTGGGACCTGCTGGATCTCTATGAAACAACAAAAGATAAAAAATATCTGAAAGCCGCAGAATATGGTGCCCATTTTACCATTGCGGGAATACGTAGCTATCCGAAAGTGGAAGATAGCCTGCAAACAATTCACAAGAATAATCATTATGACGGTGTTACACACATCTGGTGGAAAGGCAACGAGCCTTATCGCTTAGGCTTTCCCCGGAAAAATGGCGATGTACAGGAAAAGAAAGTGCCAGAATGGTTGGTGTCACCGGTAGGTTTGGGCCTGGAGCAGCCTAGCACTTATTTTACCCGCGTAAAAGATCAGACAGTCCGTCCGGTATTTATGAGTAGCTGGGCACCCCATTTGTTGCGCTTGTTCCAATACGAGAACAAACCTATCTACGAAACCTATGCCCGCAACGCAGTGATCGGTCGTTATACAAACTATCCGGGGTATTACGGTACGGGTTTTACAGATATACCCATGTCGGTTGACTTCCCTTATAAAGGGCCGGATGTGAGTTCCATTTATTATCATCATATTCCACCACACATCGCTTTTAGTCTGGATTACCTGATCTCAGAAAGCATCCAGCGTTCGAATGGAAATGTAGTGTTTCCTTATAGTAAACAGGAAGGATTTGTTTGGTTTAACAATCGGGTATATGGTGGCGGAAAAGGAAAAATTTTTGGCGATCAGGAAGCCACACTGTGGATGCATAAGGGCCTGGTAAATATTCAGAATCCGGGAATCAATTATGTTACTGCAATTTCGGATAAGAACTTCTGGATCCTACTTTCCTCGGAAGCTGAGTCTGAGCAAAAAGTAGCTGTACAATGGACTGATGCTACGGCTGCGCTAAAGGATGGGAAAGCCATGGTTTATACGCAAAGCGATCAGTCGGTTTCTCAGGATTTTAAAGCGGCTAAGATTGATGTTGTTGTCCCTGCAAAAGGATTCAGGGCAATTGCTATTCCGTTAAAGGCGACTCTGGTAGCAAAGAAATATCAGCCGGTAAAAGATGGTATGAAGGTGATTGATTTGGGGGCTCCCTGGGGACGTGTATTCTTGTTCCGTATCCGCTCTCCCTTTGGTTGGGATACCTGTTATGGATTTGCAGAAACAGCCCCTTTAAATGGATATTCCGTAACCGTTAATTGTAACAATCAAACACAGGAAATAATGCAGTATCCTTACGAATGGAGTTTTAACAAACTGGCAATGGGTGAGGACGCAAAACTGGAACTCATTTTTAAGAGTAATGATGGGAAAACAAAATCAAAAAAGATTGTACTCAATGGTAATGAATAAAAAGGGTGTGAAAACTGCATTGCTTGGTTGTTTATTAATGTCTGCTACTGCATTTTCTCAAACCAGGCCTGATAGTGATAAGATTGCGGCCTCCCAGGCAGGGGCTTCTCCTCTTTATTTTGATGTTTCTGCATCCAATATCCCTGTAATTGAGGCGGGTGATTTTAACAATGAGCTGGAATGCAATGTCAGAGCAGGCTTTCCGGGCTTCTTTGAAAAAGTAAATGCGGGTAAAAAGGTGGTGGTTGCTTTTATTGGAGGAAGCATCACCCAGGCAAATTTTGGTTATCGTCTTCAAACGGCCAAGTACCTGGAGCAGACTTATCCCCAGGCCAGCTTTCAATGGATCAACGCAGGTGTATCTGGAACGGGAACGGAGCTTGGCGCATTTAGGATTAATGAACAGGTACTCAGCCATCAACCCGATCTTATTTTTGTAGAATTTGCTGTTAACGGCGCTTACGCCGCCGGGATGGAAGGGATGATCCGTCAAACAATTAAAAAGAACCCCAATACAGCTATTTGTTTGCTGTATACCATTTTAACCGGGCAAACTGCCTTTTATCAAAAAAATGATTTGCCACCAAATATTAAAGGACTGGAGCAGATTGCGGCACACTACGACCTACCTTCTGTGAATTTAGGGATGGAGCCAGCAAGC
Source organism: uncultured Pedobacter sp. (assembly GCA_946478755.1). Next base: position 12,977 of record CAMLDJ010000077.1, read on the forward strand.
CTGGAAGCAGCGGGAAAGCTGATCTGGAAAGGGAACCCAGCTGATCCGAATAAGATTTTGTTTTCTGAGGATGGAATCCACCCGACAACAGCGGGCGGGAACCTGTATGCGGCCGCCATTGCCCGTGCATTTAAAAAAATTGAGGCAGCAAAGCCTTTAAAAAAGAAGGAGCTACCAAAGCCTTTAATTACTGCCGCATGGGAGGAGGCAACGATGGTGGATCCATCAACTTTACCGGTCCCTGATAAGGGATGGAGGGTGTTGTCAACAGGTACTGATCCAAACCTTAAAAAATTCAGGCCCTGGTTTTCGAATGTACTTTCTGCAAATAAACCAGGGGCCACATTTAGTTTTCGTTTTAAGGGAGATATGCTGGGCGTATTTGATATTGGCGGACCAGAGGTTGGGCAACTGGAGTGGATAATAGATGGAAAACCAGTAAAACTTAGCAAAGAAAAGGAAGGGAGCTTTATTTATTACCAGGCAAAAGATACAACTACGGCGGATGTATTGAATAGGTTCAACAGCTACTGCAATAACCGTTACCGTGGACAATTCGATGTAATTAAAGTACCGCAGGGTGAACATTTGGTAAAAGTAACCCTGTCTGGCCAGAAAGCCGATAAACTCACGATACTGCCCGAAGACAAGAGAGCGGATATTATTCAACATCCTGAAAAATATGATCAGACAGCGATCTATTTAGGCCGGATTTTATTAAGGGGGACATTATTGAAATGAGACAAATTTTTAAGCTAAAAAAGTATATTAAGTTCGTTTGCTTTTCAATTGCGTGCTGTTTATGTATGCAGTCGAATGCGCAAATTGTAAAAGATAGTCAGGGATTTAAAATTTTATCAAAGGGCAAAACTTACCTGTTTAAGCCCGATTTTGTTGTTATCTGTAACGACAGAGATCCTGAACTGGCATTGAAACCTTCAGGCTTAAAAAAAGTATCTTACAATATTCCCACCTGGAAAACCACAGACAGTAGTCTGACCGATTATCACCAACAAATTGTTAGTACCAGTGTTGCTGGAGATGGATTTGACGATAAAATATTAAGAAGTGCGAAGCAAGATAGGACAGCCAATATCTATCAAGCCGGAAAAACACATTTTCTTACTGCAATCAAAACAATCAGTTCTGGAGATTCCATTCGTTTTATCTTTCCAGAACATGCCTTATTTACGCTAAAAGCCTGGCTGGTTAAAAGTAGTTTGCCTTATCCTAAAATAGCGTTTTTGTTTACGCCTAAAAAGAACGGTTTTTATAGTGTTGGGTATATTGGGGCGCCATCTTATAAAAGTGACCATGTTGATGAAGTATGGCAGCCCCTGGTCTGGACCGAAAAACGAGTTCCGCTGCAACCCTATCTAACGCCTTCGTTTATGGCAACAATCCCTACTACACTGGTTAATGACGGGTATAACTCAATCGGCGTACTGGCCGCTTCTAAGTATTTGCCTTTTCAACCTTTACCGCTTTTAACCAACAGCCAGTTCGGAATTGCACTTCTAAATAACAAATCAGCATTACAGTCCCAGGTTTTCGCCCCGATGCCAGGTGGTTTCAATTCTCAGATGAAGGCAGGACATTCTTTTGAGTTTTCAATGAACCTTGTTGTGGAGCCCTTGAGTATCACTAAAACTTATGAGCGAATAGCAACAAATGTGTTTGGATTTAAGGATTACCGGACCAATGCTACCGTTTCTATGAATACAACTCTAGATAATCTGATTGATTATTCAAAAACTCGTTATGCCTGGTTTATTGATAGCTTAAAAGGCTTTGCCTATGCTACGGATGTGCCTGGCGCAGTAAAAAATGTTTCAAGTCTGAACCCGCTTGAATTGGCTATTGTGAGGGATGATAAGGAAATGTTTGATAAAAGGGCATACCCTTTAATGGAGTTTATGCTGTCGCGCGAAAAGTTTCTGTTTGCGATTGATAGCAATCAGAAAATTCAATCCCCTTCCAGGAAGTTGAGGGGGCCTATTGCGCCATTGTCCGAATTACAGGTTTTATCTGATGTTTTTGGCGGGAACAACTCTTTTTATACTACGATGGCAAAAAAAGAGTTCGGAACGGCGCGTATCAGGAATCTTGATGAAGAGCAGAAAGGCCGTAACTGGGTCAATGCGATGTTTATGTTTAAACTGACATCCGATTCAGCTTATTTAAGTTTAAGCAAGATCCTGGCCGATAAATATCTGAAAGAAAGAGTAAATACAAGATTAAAGGAATTTGGTGATCCACTGTTTAGTTCCAACTTCTTCTGGCCAACGTTTACCAATAACTGGTCTGCTCTTTTAGAATTATATGAACTTACTGCCGATCGCCGGTATTTGGAAGCCGCACAGGATGGAGCCAGGCATTATACCTTATTTACTTGGATGACACCTGCGATACCAAATGGTCTGGTTACGGTAAATAAAGGAGGGAAAGCACCGATGTATTGGTACCTCAAATCAAAAGGACATCATCAAATGTATTATCCTGAAGAAAAAGTGCCTGCATGGAGACTTTCTGAGATGGGACTTACACCAGAATCGTCGGGAACTTCAACCGGGCACAGGGGTATTTTCATGTCCACCTATGCGCCCTGGTTGTTAAGGATAGGCTATCATACAAAAGATCCGTTTTTAATGAATGTAGCTAAAGCTTCGATTGTTGGCCGTTCCGAAAGTTTTCCGGGATATCATATCAATACGGAGAGAACTACAGCCTATGAAAAGGCCGATTTTCCACTTCACGAGCATAAGGGCCAGAGTGTAAACTCTTTTCATTACAATCATATCCTGCCAATGGCTTCTATGTTTGTTGATTATCTGGTTTCAGATGCTTATGTGAAAAGTAGCGGCAGGATAGACTTTCCAAGCGATTATATAGAAGGATATGCCTATTTGCAGAATAAGTTTTACGGCGCTAAGAAAGGCCGGTTCTTTCAGTTCGAAAATGTGCAACTCTGGATGCCTTCCCGTCTGTTGAATACAGAAAATATTGCTTTAAACTATGTTAGTGCAAAAAAAGGAGATACGCTTCTGCTTGCTTTTATGAACCAATCCGGAGCGGATATCAGCACACGTGTTTCTATAGATACTTCCAGGATAGATTTTTTAGGCAGTACTGGAGTTCAGACTTTATATCCATCAACGCAAGTTTTGAGTTTAAAAGGTGGTGCTTTCCAGATCAATGTCCCTGCCGGCGGCATTACTGCCCTGGCTATCCCGGGAGTAAAAATCAGCAGTGGTTTTCAGGATCAGATCCTGAATGTGAAAAAAGACCAGAGGAGTGATTACATCAATATTCCGGAAGGAGATACAAAGGCATTATTGTTTAAACTTGGTGCTTATGCGCAAAAACTTTTTGTATTTCTTCAGGAAGATGATACCAAATGGAAGAAGGCCAGATTGGTTTACAAGATTAATGGAAGCAAGGAAAATAGCATTGACAAAAATGAATACCCATTTGAATTTACAGTGCCTGTTGATAAAGATAAAGCAGTTCGTTTTTACCTTGAATTAACAGATATCAATGGGAAATTGACTAGATCTAAAGAAACAGAATTAGGTAAATAATATTTATTCCGGATATTAGATGGAGGCGGACAGCTTGATGATGCCAAACGTCGAAACTGCTGAGGGTTTAGGTCTTTCTCAACAGGTTTTCAGGTTGACTCCCTAATGATCAGTTCTGTTTTCAATACTTTTGTCACGGCCTTCCAGTCGCTCACATCCCTATTAATCTGGTCTATCAACAACTGGGCTGCAGTCATCCCGATCTCTGCTATCGGTTGAGCAACAGTTGTTAAGGAGGGGGCCATCAGTGCCGAAGCATAATCGTTGCTAAAGCCGATAATGGCAATATCTTCAGGAATTTTTAAACCTCTTTTTTTGATGACCTGAATGGCCTCTATTGCCGTTGGATCATTCACAGCAAAGATCGCATCGGGCGGGTTTTCCAGATTTAACAGGTGGTTTACATAAATCTTAACTTTAGAAAGGCCCAGGTCGTAAGAAATGATGAGTTCCTCATCTATTTCTATGTTGTTTTTCTTAAGTGCAGATTTATAGCCATCGAGCCTGCGCTCACTTATTCTCAATGAAACCGGCCCCGCTAGATGGGCAATTCTTTTTCTGCCATTTTTTATTAAATAATCAACGGCATTGTAAGCACCCTCAAAATCATCCACAATTACTTTCGGAACTTTCATTTCATCGCATACACGGTTGAAGAATACGATGGGAATCCCCTTTCTTTCAAAGATCTTTAAGTGGTCGTAGTTCTTGGTTTCGCGGGTAATAGATACAATTATGCCATCTACCTGATTGGCCAGCATCACTTTGGTGTTGGCTACTTCAGTTTCGTAGGTTTCGTTTGATTGGCTGACAACGGTATTGTAGCCAGCCTGGGTGGCTACTTCCTGTGCGGCTATGATTACCTGTGGAAAATACGAACTCGAAAACTCGGGAACGATGATGCCTATGGTATTTGTTTTTTTACTGATCAGGCTTATGGCAAGCATGTTTTTCTGATAATCTAGCTTTTTTGCCAGTTCCAATACGGCTTCCCTGGTTTTTAGGCTTACATTGGCATGGCCTGTTAAAACCCTTGATACAGTCGATTTCGACAGGTTAAGTGCCCTGGCAATATCTATAATGGTAACCTGATGCTTTTTCATCGTTAAAATATCTGGTATGATGCAATTACAAAATTGATTATTTCCAATATACAACATATTAATTGATTGGGGAAAGGATTTTGGGAATGTTCCCAAATATTGGGACCGTTCCCAAAATAATAACTTTTTTGAAAGCTGGGAGGTTCTTTCACTGTACCTTATATTTGAGTTAACCATTTATAAATCTCACCTGTAAAAGGGTCAAAAACATCAAACTTGAAAAAAGCGATATTATTTATCAATCTCCTTCTTCTTGTGTCTGCAGCGAAGGGGGCGGTTTTGAATACTGAAATTAAAATGACCAGTCCCGCTGGTCATATTTCAGCTGAAATATCTCAAAGGAATGGACATTTATTTTATACCATAAAGGCCGGTCAGCAGTTACTGATCAATAGTGGCACAATGGGGCTGGTGATTGACGGCACTGCATACGGGAGCTGTGTTAACAGTCTTTCCACTTTAGCCAAGCGTACAGCCCGTACGGGAAATAAAGTGTATCATATATACACATTCTTGTTAGAAGAAGCAGGAAGGAAATATAACATCGAATTTCGGCTTTCCAATGAGGGGGCTGCCTTTAGGTATATTTTTGATAGTAAAACAGCACAATATGTAGGCAAAGAGCTTACGGCCTTTGTGCTTCCAAAATCGATGGTATGGTTTTTTGAGCGGAACAGCGATTGGAAGCTGAAAAGTTACGCAGGTTTATGGCAAAATACCACGGCAGATAGCTTAAATACAATATCAAGCCAGGGACCGGTACAGGGAAAACCCTTATTATTCGAACTTCCGGGCAAAAAATATGCAATGCTTACCGAAGCAGCCCTGTATAATTATAGTGGAATGCGTTTCAAAGCTTTAAACAATAGGGTATTACAGGTAGATTTTACGGAAAAAAACGGGTTCAAAGTTGCAGGTGACCTAATTACACCGTGGAGGGTTTTATTGTACGCCACGGACCTGAATAGACTGGTGAATAGCTCGATGATCAATGACCTGAACCCTGAACCAGATAAGCAATTGTACGCTGACCAAAGCTATATAAAACCCGGAAGGTCGGTCTGGAGCTGGATCACTAGGGATAAAAACTATATGCAGCCTGAGGAAGAAATGAAATTCATAACAGCCGCCAGCGAACTGAATTTTGAATATACTTTGTTGGATGAGGGATGGGAAACGGTATGGCCCGACAAATGGAAGCAGTTAACTGAAATATGCAGTTTCGCTGCTGGTAAAAAGGTGGGGGTATGGGTATGGAAGAACTCAAAAGCACTTAGAGACCCCTCAAAAAGAGACAGTTTTCTGGATAGTGTGCGCAATGCAGGTGCTGTTGGTATAAAAACAGACTTTATGGACAGTGAGGCAAAAGAACTGATCGATTTTGAAATCGGATTTTTAGAAGCCTGTGCAAAAAGAAAACTGATGGTCAACTTCCATGGCTGCCATGCGCCCACCGGAGAAAGTAAAACCTATCCAAATGAAATGACCAGGGAGGGGATCCGTGGGATGGAACTGAATATCATGAAAGAACCCATACCAGCTTGGCACAATGCTGCACTGCCCTTCACCAGGCTGGTGCTCGGCCACGGTGATTATACCCCCGGATTGTTCTCCAATAAGGCCAATACCACCAATACACATCAGCTGGCATTGTTCTTTCTGTTTAATTCTCCCTTCCAGTGTATGGCCGAGAATCCTGTAAAATTATTGGCAGGTAGCCGGTTTAAACCTGTTATTCCCTTGCTGAAGAAACTGCCTGTTACCTGGGATGAGACACTTGTAATTAAATGCAGTGCTATCGGCGAAATTGCGGCCTTTGCAAGAAGGAAAGGAGATACATGGTATATCGCTGCAATTAACGGTTCAGCAAAAAATAAAGAAATCTCTTTTACTGCAGATTTTTTAGAGAAGAAGAAAAAATATAAGGTTATCGCGATAAACGATGCGCCCGATGGCGGGTTTTTGAGAACAACATCAACAATCGGGGTAACCAGTGTCAAAAAAACTGTAATTGGCCCCAATGCCGGACTGGTGATGGAAATCAGTCCCTCAGGTAATTAATTCTGATTATGAAAAAACATATCCTCTCCATAATATTGATTGTATTTTCACTGGCTGAATTTGGCCAGTCGAATATACAGTCGCTCTCCGGT
>CAMLDJ010000078.1 GCA_946478755.1 uncultured Pedobacter sp.
GAATTTAAATACAATCGTCCGGCTGTTCCCTTGGAAGAGGTTGAACCGATTGAAGGTATATTGAAACGTTTTGCAACAGGAGCGATGTCTTTCGGGTCCATCTCTCATGAAGCACACTCGACATTGGCCATTGCCATGAATCGCATTGGCGGAAAAAGCAATACAGGTGAAGGGGGTGAAGATGAATTGAGGTATGAACTGTTGCCAAATGGCGATTCTATGCGCTCTGCCATCAAGCAGATCGCTTCAGCACGTTTTGGGGTAACCAGTTATTACCTGAGTAATGCGGATGAGTTGCAGATTAAAATGGCACAGGGTGCTAAACCAGGTGAAGGTGGACAGCTGCCGGGTGAGAAAGTGGACGACTGGATTGGAAAAGTTCGTCATGCTACACCGGGTGTGGGCTTGATCTCCCCGCCGCCGCACCACGATATTTATTCTATTGAGGATTTGGCACAGCTGATCTTCGATCTTAAAAATGCCAACCGGGAAGCGAGGATTAACGTGAAGCTGGTTTCTAAAGCCGGTGTTGGTACAATTGCTGCAGGTGTTGCCAAAGCACATGCCGACGTGATCCTTGTATCAGGATTTGACGGAGGTACCGGTGCTTCGCCATTAACTTCTATACAGCATGCGGGCCTACCTTGGGAACTTGGTTTGGCAGAAGCACACCAGACATTGGTTAAAAACCGCCTGCGCAGCAGGGTAGTATTGCAAACAGACGGCCAGCTAAAAACAGGTAAAGATATTGCTATCGCTACTTTATTAGGTGCGGAAGAGTGGGGTGTGGCAACAGCTGCCCTGGTAACATCGGGTTGTATCATGATGCGTAAGTGTCATTTAAATACTTGTCCGGTTGGTGTGGCTACACAGGATCCGAATCTAAGGAAGCTGTTTACCGGCGAACCTGAGCACGTAGTGAACCTGTTCTATTTCTTAGCTGAAGAGTTAAGAGAGACTATGGCAGAGCTTGGTTTTAGAACTGTACAGGAAATGGTTGGACAGGCTGATGCTTTAAGTGTGCGCCCGATTGACAAAAGCGACTGGAAATTAAAAGATCTTGATCTTTCTGCTATCTTATACAAAGCAAAAGATAATGGATTGAGTTTATACCAGACTCAAGTACAGGATCATGGATTATCTGAGGTTTTGGATCATGAACTGATTAAAGCTGCGCAACCAGCACTGACGAGCAAAGAGCCTATTTACAAGGAATTTGAGCTGAAAAACACGAACCGTGCAATTGGTACTATGCTTTCTAATGAGGTTTCTAAAATTTATAAAAGCCAGGGCTTACCTGCTGATACCATCAACTTTAAATTTAAAGGTTCAGCCGGACAAAGTTTTGGAGCTTTTGCAACCAAAGGGATTTCGTTACAACTGGAAGGGGAAGCGAATGACTATGTGGGTAAGGGACTTTCAGGAGCAAGATTAGCCATCTATCCATTCAGCAACATTAAATATGTACCGGAACAGAACATCATTATTGGTAACGTAGCTTTATATGGTGCAACGTCTGGAGAATTGTTTGTACGCGGACAGGCAGGTGAGCGCTTTGCAGTAAGGAACTCGGGTGCGACAGCAGTTGTTGAAGGATTGGGAGACCACGGTTGCGAGTACATGACCGGCGGAGAAGTGCTTGTAATTGGCGGTACCGGAAGTAACTTTGCGGCCGGTATGAGTGGTGGTATTGCATGGGTTTACGACTCGAAAGGTGATTTTGCCAGCAAATGCAATAAAGAGATGGTAGACCTTGATCCACTTGACGAGCAGGATGAGCTGAGGATCAGTGTATTGTTGAAGAGACATATTCAGCTTACTGCCAGTGATCTGGCTAAGTTTATCTTAAATGACTGGACAACTCAGTCCGCACACTTCATTAAAGTATTCCCTAAAGAATACAAAGCAGTGTTGCAGAACCGAGCTCAGGAAGTTAAAGTTTAAACGACTGATCAGATACCAAAAACAATAATAAAATGACCATAACTAATAATTCAAAAATATAATAATGGGAAAAGTAACCGGATTTTTAGAGTATGAAAGAACTGCTCCTGGAAAAGAAGATGCTAAAGCTCGTTTAACACATTACAATGAGTTTGTGCAGGCTTTCGAAGCCGAACAGGTGAACACACAAGCCGCCAGGTGTATGGATTGTGGTGTTCCATTTTGCCAGTCGGGATGCCCGCTGGGCAACGTAATACCCGAATTTAACGAAGCCGTATATAAAGGAGACTGGCAGCTGGCATCAACCATTCTGTTGAGTACCAATAACTTCCCGGAGTTTACAGGCCGTATCTGTCCTGCACCGTGTGAATCAGCATGTGTATTGGGAATCAACAAATCGCCTGTGTCGATTGAAGAAATTGAAAAACACATTATAGAAACGGCCTTCGCCAAGGGATACATTAAAGCAGAGCCACCTTTGATCCGTACAGGTAAAAAGGTTGCGGTTATTGGTTCAGGTCCTGCTGGACTTGCAGCAGCTGCTCAATTGAATAAAGCCGGACACGAGGTGGTTGTTTTTGAACGTGACGACACACCGGGTGGCTTGCTGAATTATGGTATTCCTGATTTCAAATTGCAAAAGGATGTGGTAACGCGTCGTATTGCCTTGATGGAAAAAGAGGGGATCGTATTTAAATGTAACTCAAACGTAGGTGTGAATGTGGAATTGAATACCTTGCTAAGAGATTTTCAATCGATTATCCTTGCTGGTGGATCTACCATTCCGCGTGATCTTCCTGCAAAAGGAAGGGATGCCAAAGGAGTGCATTTTGCGATGGACTTTTTAAAGCAGCAAAATAAGAGGGTTAAGAACTTTAAAGTAGAAGATGAAGATATCCTGGCTACTGGTAAAGATGTGATTGTAATTGGTGGCGGTGACACCGGATCTGATTGCATCGGTACTTCAAACCGTCAGGGTGCTAAATCGGTAACCCAGTTCGAGATCATGCCAATGCCTGCGCAGAGCCGTACAGCTAATATGCCATGGCCCACTTATCCGATGTTGCTGAAAGTCACTTCTTCGCATGAGGAAGGCTGCGAAAGAGGCTGGGGCGTGAACACCAAGGAGTTCATTAAAGATGAGAACGGAAACCTTAAAGCAGTAAAGGTTGTAGATGTAGAATGGGATATTGATGCAACTGGCCGTCCTTTGAATTTCAAAGAAAAACCGGGTACAGAACGCGATCTGCCTTGTCAGCTTGTATTGCTCGCTATGGGTTTCTTACATCCGCAGAAAGAAGGATTGATTGAAAAGTTGGGAGTAGAAGTAGATAACAGAGGTAATGTTAAGGCTGAAGAAGGTAAATATCAGACCAATATCGGCAAGATATTCGCTGCCGGTGATATGCGCCGTGGACAATCACTGGTTGTTTGGGCAATATCTGAGGGAAGGGAAGCTGCCCGTAAGGTAGACCAATATCTGATGGGGCACAGCAGCCTGCCTTCAAAAGATGGAATCCCCTATGCTTAATCGATTGATATAACACAAGAGGCCTCGGTAATTTTACCGGGGCTTTTTTATGGTTTGTAGCTGGGAAAGCGCTCATATCTGGAGTTGCGTAAAATAAAAAACTATGAATTTAAGCTGACAAAAAGAAACCTCATAACCCTGTCCTTTGTAAGGTTATGAGAAGATACTTGTTGTTTTTTATAGGTGTGGCTTTAGTCGGCTGTAACCACTTCGAATTCAGTCCAAACCAGACATTCGACCGTCTTTCCATGAAGGATATAAATGCTAATAATTTAAAGCAGTTGGGGAACGGAGTAGGAGATGATACGGTAAAATTCGTTTTAACGGGCGATAGTCAGAAGTCGCGCGATGAGACCGTTGAACTTTGCAGAAGCATAAATGCAATTCCCGGAATCGACTTTGTCGTGCTGGACGGTGACATCACCGAATTTGGAGTGCTCAAGGAGATGGTCTGGATTTCGAGGACTTTGGAGGACCTCAAGATGCCTTGTGTCGCCGTGATTGGAAATCATGATGAAACTGGCAGGGGCAGAGAATCTTTCAAAAATATGTTTGGCGAGTTAAACTACTCCTTCGTTTATGGCGGAGTTAAATTTATTTGTCATGATACGAATAGCCGGGAATACGATTTTAACGGACAGGTGCCGGATCTCCCCTGGGTGAAAGAACAACTTAAATCAGCTCCGGGCGTAACGGCTTATATAGGCATATCGCATGTACCAGTAAATTCCCTGGATTTCGACAGTAAGTTAAAAGAGGAGTATAAGGCTGCTTTTGCCCAGACGCCTGGATTTCTTGCTTCTCTTAATGCTCATACGCACAATTACGAATTGTTCTATCCCGACGATTCAGGCATTCCATATATCGTTACCAGTGCCATCGGTAACAGAGAATTTTTAGTTATCCAGGTTGTAAATAATAAATTAAGTTTTGAGCGTGTATCCTTTTAAATATAACATAGCCTTTTTGATGGTGCTGATCGGGAGTACCTTAACGACGTATGCACAAAAATTACAGTTCTTAATTCCTGATGAAGCCGTTGTGCAGTATGCCGGGAGTATTGGCTATTTAAGCGCAGGCGCGGGTTATGAAATTTTTGGTAATAAAAGAGGTAACCTTTCTTTTCATTATGGATATGTGCCTGAAAGTAAAGGAGGCGAATTGCATATTGCAACGGTGAAATTAGCTTACAAGCCCTGGCAAATAGCTTTAAAAGACTGGGGAAGGCTTTACCCATTTAATCCGGGTTTTTTTGTGAGTTATACCTTTCACAAGGACCTGAGTGTAGCTTTCCCTTCTGGCCAATACCCTGGAGATTATTATTACTGGTCTGAAGCGATCCGGCCACACCTTTCTTTTAACAGTGAAATTGAACTGGATCCCCCGCCACTATTGCAAAATAAAGGCATCCGTGCACTAGGCTTATATATCGAGGCCAATACCAATGATTATTACCTGATCAACTACCTGCAAAATACTTCCGCACTTAAGATTGATGATATCTTTCAGCTAGGTGTTGGACTAAGGGTGAAATTCTGACCTGTTAACAGATTTTTATAACCTTAATTTAGCAAAGAAATCCCAAAGCACAATTCCCGCGGAGATCACAATGTTAAAGGAATGTTTAGTACCAAACTGCGGGATCTCAATACATTCATCAATTTGAGCCATGACCTCGTCACTTACCCCGTTTACTTCATTCCCGAAAATCAAAGCGTATTTTTCTGATTTTGAAGGGCTGAAGATATTTAACATGGTACTGTTCTTGGCTTGTTCTATGGCGATGATCTGATATCCTTCGTTTCTTAAAGCAGTAACTGCTTCAGGCGTGGTGTCAAAGTACCGCCATGTGACGGACCGGGTAGCGCCTAAAGCAGTTTTCTCTATTTCCCTGTGAGGAGGTTGCGCTGTAATGCCACATAAATAAACACCTTCTACAGCAAAACCATCAGCAGTCCGAAAAACAGAGCCAATATTATGCATACTGCGTACATTGTCGAGCACTACAACCACCGGAAGTTTTTCCTGCTCCTTAAATTCATCAATACTTACACGGTTGAGGTCATCTAATTTTAGTTTTTGCATGCCGCAAAAATAAAATTAAATTACCGAAGCACCATTACCAATTTCGCTGATGTAAACAGTAGCCGGATAACCAATGCGCGCTACATAAAAGTCTGTTAGTTTTTTGGTGAAATCTGCTTCCTGTCCTTTTTTGAGCAGGGCGATGGCGCAGCCGCCAAAACCGGCACCTGTCATGCGTGCCCCGATTACGTGCTCATAAGCGGAACAGAATTCAACGACTGCATCCAGTTCTGCACCCGTAACCTCATACAGATCTTTTAATGACTGATGCGATGCATACATCAGTCGTCCGAATTCTACTAAGTTACCTTCATTTAAAGCTTTTGCAGCGCGGTTAACCCGGTCGTTTTCTTGGATGACGTGAGTTGCACGTTTTAAAACTGTAGGATCTGTAATTAGGTGACTATATGGTGCGAATTTTTCTGCAGTCAGTTCACATAAATTATTTAAGGTGATTTCCTGATTAAGTTGCTTTAAGGCCGTCTGACATTCTGCAACGCGTTCGTTGTATTTAGATTCAGCAAGCTTCCGTGGCTTGTTGGTATTTATAATAGCCAATGAATAATCACCCAGGTTGCAATCAACTATATTGTATTCCAGTGTATCGCAATTTAACACGATGGCTTTATCCGTTTCCCCGAATGCAACTGCAAACTGGTCCATAATGCCACAATTTACACCGATAAACTCATTTTCAACTTTCTGTGCAAGTAAAGGGATCTCTACTTTTTCGTACCCCAGGTTGAAATAACTGTTTAAAGCATAAGCCATAACCACCTCAATAGAAGCAGAAGATGATAATCCAGACCCGATCGGAATATTGCCAAAAAACAATAGGTCTAGCCCGGTGGTAATTTCGTATTTTTTTAAGACCTCATGAAAAACACCTAGTGGATAATTGTACCATTCCGAACCGGTTTTGGTGTAGCTGGACTGCAATTCGAATTCCCGCTCTTCGGGGAAGTTTAAGCTTTTAAATCTGATAACATTGTCATTGTTGGGTGCCATGCTCAACCAGGTCCCGAGTGTAACGGCACAAGGCATGACCAGCCCGCCGTTATAATCAATATGTTCTCCAATTAGGTTTACACGACCAGGGGTAAAATAATTTGCTGTTGGCTCATGACCGTATTTCTCTAAGAACTTATTAATTAATTCCGCTTTCATTGTAATATTTTAAGTTTGGTTTTGTTTTAAGTTAAAGTATTGATAGTATTGTTTGCGATTAGCAATAAATAAGTGCCTAATATACAATTTATGATGCATCCTGAGTTTACACCCGAAGAAAAAATAAAATAAAAACTCATGATCTTCCACCAAACTGCCAGACAATCGAGGCAGTCTGAATACTATTGAACAGATTATTGAATAAACAAAAAAGATACGGATACAAAAACAAACTATATACGGATGAAAAAAACGCTTATTAAGACTGGAAAATTTATTGACGAAAAAGAGGTTTTGGCCATAGAACTAACCAACAGCCAGGGCACTTATGTCAAGATATATAATTATGGTGCCATATTGAATAAGTTTGAAGTTACCAATAAACATGGCCAGAAACAGGATATTGTTTTGGGTTTTGATGACGTTGATCAGTATGTCAGCGAAGATTATTTAGCTAATTATCCTTATTTGGGCGCTGTCATAGGGCGTTATGCCAACCGCGTTAAGAATGGTAGATTTAGTATAGACGGGGTGACCTACCAGCTTTCACAAGCTAAGGGGGGGGATTGCTTACATGGTGGTGACCTGGGGTTTGACAGGAAGGTGTGGGATGTATTATCAACCATTGATCCTAGTGTTACACTGCAATATGTAAGTCCGGCGGGAGAAGAGAACTTTCCTGGGACACTTACAGTTCAGCTTACTTTTAAGCTGACCGATGAAAATGAGTTGATTTTGGACTTTAAAGCAACAACAGATGTGCCTACGGCGGTAAATCTTACTCATCATAGTTATTTTAACCTTTCGCCTGGGGGTGGTACTGTGGCGACACACATTCACAGGATGCCCGCAAGCCATTACCTTGAGCAGGATGATAATTATGTAGTTACTGGTAAGTTGATTCCGGTAGATGGCACGTTACATGATTTCCTTGGCGATAAGGCAATAGGGCAGGATTGGGATCCTCAAGAAGGTTATGATCAGACTTATGTGCTGGATAAATCTTATGGGGAGCTTGGCTTAGCCTCCGAAACTTATGAACCTGAAAGCGGTTTGAAGTTTTCAGTTTATACGACAGAGCCGGTTGCACATTTTTATACTGCTAAATATCTGGATACAAAAGGTGGCAAAGGCGGAAAAGATTATCATCCCTTCGGTGCATTTTGTGTGGAAACTCAGCATCATCCTAATGCCATTAATATTCCTGCATTTCCAGATACGGTTTTGAGGCCAGGGCAGAATTATAAGCAAACCACAATATATAAAATAGAAGCCAATTGATGAAAGTAGATATCTGGTCTACGTAAGGTCTGATTAAACTGCATATTGACACCTCTAATGATCTAAATAGAATAATAGTTGGAATCCTGTGTTTATTTGTTATATTGCTGATGATCAGTGCATCAGTAAGTATTTTTTTTCAGTGCTTGGATGAAATGTGCATCAGGAAGTGTTCTTGATTAATTTCATGTTAATAAATATTGTTTAAGTAAATTGTGGGTTTGGTATTTTCGGTTAGTTGACTATTTGGTATAGACGTATAACAGGGAAAAAACACGGGGTAAACAGGGGCTTAACAGGGGCAATTGCCTGTATATTCCTTGTTTAATCCTTAATAAAATACTTTTGTTTAATGTTAACGCTTTACAATGATTGCATTATCTATTTCTTCATTATAAATTAGATTTAATGGCTATTAATGGATCTTGCGGAAACGGCAAGTGCAGTTTCTGAAAGTCCAGGTACCGTTACTTTCAGATGGTCAGGCGGCAGGTGGGAGCACGATGACCGGGCGATGTTTATGTTATATGATATTGACGCGGGATCAGCGGAGTTTGATACTGCTGCTGCAAAGCGGCAGCAGGAGAGTGGCATATTTACTGCTGAAGCCTTTTCCGGGAAATCTGTTCACGTGTATCTTGCTTTTGTAGCTGAAGACAGAAAACGAAGGAGCAACAGTCAATATCTAGGCATGATTACAGTGCTTTAAACCTTTTCTTGGAATTTTTACTTCTCCTGTTATCATCCCCAGTCACAAAAGTGGTGGCTTAAGCCGTAAATGTGTTGGAATGGTCATTGGATCAGTGCGAGAACATTGGACAATTCCTCGGTTTCAAGTTGTACTTTGAAGACCAATTATAATTTTATAACTTAGATAGATGCAGAATAAACGACAAAAAACCTGGAAAGAAGCTATAGGGGCTATAGATGCATTATATTGGATCGGGGCTATCATCGCTATCGTATTTTTTAGCTAAGTCCTGCAGTCCGCTACAGCAATACGCCGAAAGTCAGCCTTATCTCAAAAATGCTGTTACAGAGCAAACAAAACCCCTATAAAAAAAGAAAGAGGCGACTCATCCAAGCTCTCCTCTATTCTAACCAAATATAAACCTGTATGAACGGGTTTTCTCTTTATGTTCTATCCGGACTGATTAGCTGTCCAGATCAGAATCTGTTGTTTAAATTTTGATAGGACAAATATACACACTATTTTGATATAGTGTATATAGTACACTATTAAAATTTGAAGATTATGACTTTAATTTTATAAATGTCGCATATAACCCCTTTTTTGCCGTAAATCGGTTCGTTTTTATGCAGAAAATTCATGTAAATTTATTTTTAAATTAACATTGTAACGAACCGTTTACCATAAAGACAAAGAAAATGAATAACAATGGAGTGATCACTGAATTGGAAAATAGCCTGGACGAGTTCCAACAATTGATTTCATCATTTGATGAAAAACAGATTAATGAACGTCCTTATGAAGGTAGCTGGACAGCAGGGCAGGTCGCACAGCATATCATTATGGCCAATTCTGGATTCGGGGAGGTATTAAATGGCCCGGTCAAAAATACGGAAAGAGCCCCAGATGAACAGGTAGGAAAAATTAAGCGTGATTTCCTTGACTTCACATTGAAAATGAACGCCCCTGATTTCATCATCCCACATGATAAGGAGTATCGTAGAAGCAGTTTATTGGAAGCTCTAGAAAGCATGAAAGTAAATGTAAGTAAGGCAGTATCCGATTTGGACCTGACACAGACCTGTCTGGCATTTGAATTGCCTGTATATGGTCACCTAACTCGCCTGGAGGCCATCTATTTCGTGATCTACCATACGCAGCGGCATGCACACCAGTTGAAAAAAATTAAGGACCGACATTTTGCCAATTGAACCAGTATCGATTTAATGTAAAATAACTCCTGTTGAGGTAAGGTACGGTGGTTTTGAGTTAAATTTGTACTCTAAAAAAAGCACATATGAAAACTGCAATATCGCGCACTCTTTTTCCTCTATCAGCCTGGGTTTTTATGGCTTTGTTTTTAAACCTGGGGGCTTATGCGCAACATGACAACAGCGACCCTTCTCCATTAAAGTTCCCTACACCACAGGGCATTAGCAACCAGCTTTTTTACCTGCAGAGGGATCCGAATACAAATACGATTATTTATGAGTTGAATGTAAATAAGGAAGGAGATCTGAATAAGAAAGAGCCTGTAAAGGTATATTGGGTTAGATATGGCGAGAACGGAGAAAAAGAAGAACTGAGTTTTATCCAGCGGAAATTTGCGTATGGCATCCAGATTAAGGACCTTGGTAAAGACCAATATGAGCTCCGGTTTGTATCCCACAAAAAGCTTCCGCTGTATCTGATGAAATCTGCCGATGACAAAAAATATCACGTTTACATTACGGTAAATCAAAAAAAGATCCAGCTCAACCGAATATTTGTCCGGATAGAGGGAGGATCATTCTGGTTGCCCAATGTAAGATATGTAGAGCTAAGGGGGGTCAATACTGCCAATAAAGCCCAAGCCATTGAGCGGATTAAGGTTTAAAACAGTTGGCCTAACGACATCCAGATGATACGGATGCTGGATAAAATTACTATTGCTGCTACACCAATAAACATTTTTTTAATTGGCAGCTTACCTACAAGGCGTGCCGCAAACGGAGCGGCAATTACACCACCTACGATTAAGCCCACTATTGATTGCCAGTGACTAACGCCCAGAACAAAAAAGAAGGTAATGGCACTGGCCATGGTGACAAAGAATTCTGTTAAACTCACAGAACCAATTACATATTTAGGTGTGCGTCCTTTTGAGATTAGGGTAGAAGTTACCAGTGGTCCCCAGCCGCCACCACCAAACGAATCCAAAAAGCCGCCTGCGCCAGCCAGCCAACCTGCACGCGTAACTTTCTGGGGTTTTGGCATATCTTTAAAAGCATTGCTAAGTATTTTAATGCCCAATAAAAGCGTATAAATAGAAATAACCGGTCTTATCCACTGGGAAAAAGTATCACCCGCATAGGATAAGAGTAAAGCACCAGCTATTGCGCCCAATACACCCGGTATCAATAAGGCTTTGAACAGTTTCTTATTTACGTTTCCAAAGCGATAGTGACTAAATCCGGATGCTCCGCTCGAAAACATTTCTGCTGTATGGATACTGCCGGAGATAACGGCGGGATTTAGTCCTCCAGATAACAATAGGGTAGTAGAAACGACACCATATCCCATCCCCAGGGCTCCATCCACCAGCTGAGCAAAGAAACCCACCGCAAGCATCCAAAAGAACTTTTTATCCATTTGGGCATATATTCCCTTGCTAAACGAAAGCAATGATTCGTAAGATAAATAAGAATAGACGGCATATCCTACAAATAAAGCGGCAAGGACAAGCAGGCACAAATAGGCGATCTGTCTCCATTTCTTTTCCTGGGATTTACGCTGAATGGTTACTTTAATTTCGTTTTCTTGAATATTCATTGTTGGCTGTTCTTTTAAATATTGAAATCCGATAGCCCATTTAAAGCTACCGGATAACGTTTAGGTACGTATATGTTTATTTTATTTGTTTAATAATCCATCTAATGTAAGGGCTACGTAGTAAAGGCCACCTATAGTTGGTCCCCCTGCGTATTGTATATATCGCTTATTGAATAAGTTAGTGGTACCCAGTTTTACGCCCGTTTTAACCTTAGGTATTTTTATAGATACCTGCGCATCAAATGTATTGATAGCTGCGATGGTACCGGTTACCAGCGGACTTTCCCAGAGAAAAGAATCCTGCCATTTATACACCACGCTGAACCCTACATTTTTAAAAATCTCCCGGTTACTGAACGAAAGGTTGGTAGTCCATTTAGGGGTGTTAAAACCGGTTACAAAAATGTCATTTGTCGCATTGCTCTTCATTTTATTGTAGCTTCCATTCCCGGCGATGGTATACTTTTCATAAAAATTGTACGTAATCCCCAATGAAGAACCGTAGTTGCGATACGAATTCTTGGCATTCGTATATACCCTGTAACGTGCCTGTCCGTCACTGGCCGCATTTCCGCCACCTGCACTCGCGCCATCACGATTCCGGTCTATCATAGCCAATACCGCCGCATCAGTACCTAGCGTTGTACCAACAGGAACGTTCACCTGTACTTGTCCAAGGAAGCCATCATAGGTATTTGAATAGGCATCAATATCGACTACCAATTTGTTGTCTAACAGGACACTTTTATAACCAACCTCAAATGAATTGATCTTTTCGGGGCGTGCCTTAGGCAGATCAGCAGGCTTAAGCAGGTCTCTGTTGGCCAAAGCGGCCGCATCTGTGTTGCCCTGACTGCTGACTGCAGCATTAAAATTGATAATGGATGCCTGGGTATAGCTGTTTTCAAGGTAACCAAGGCCATCATTGATATAAGATAAGCTACCAACCCGTTTTACGGTTCCGTTATTTACAAAGGATAATGCCTCAAACAATGCGGGAAAACGGTAACCCTGCTGAAAGGTAAAGCGGAAATTATGTCTGTTGGCTATCGTATAGACAGCTGCCAGACGGGGTGTCAGTTTTGGATCAAACTCCGGGTTATAATCCATACGTAAGGATCCGAATAGCTTTAGCTTCTCTTCAAAAAATGTTTTGGTGATCTGGCCAAAGCCGCCGAACTTCTTATAATAAACATCTTGGCCGAAGCTGCCATCTGCTAATGGTGTGCTGCGCTGATCAATCGGGCGTCTAAAATCAACAAAGTTGTTTCCGTCGGGAATGATATCATAGATACGTGCGTCGGCACCGACCAGGAGGTCGAAGATCTTTACTTGTCTAGAAAGATCCCACTGCCCTTCGAGATTGTACATCCGGCTCTTTTGAATCAATGCAGCACCACCTGTCTTCGGTGCATTGGGAAGGGTTTTGGCATTGTAAAAATCCCAATTGTTGATTTTTCGGATTGTGTTTTTCAGCTCATTAAACTCTGGTGTTCCCGGCAAGGCCCGGCCTGCGTCAGCAATCTGACGTGCATATTGGTTGGCGGCAGCCAGATTAGCAGAAGTGAGTGCCCCTCCATTGTTCGTAGCATAGGTATTCAGGGCATTTTTATATTTGGTTCCCCAAGCACTATTACCGTTGGTACCGGTGCCATCACCATAAAGATCGATGTTATCAGCCAATGGTTTCACGTTATAGGAATCTCCGGTGTTTTCAAGAGAGGCGTAGCCACGCACTAAAAAGTTATTGCCTTTTAACTCAAGCTTATGATTTTGAACCACAACATTATCAAGCTGTATCTTATTTCCGCGCTGAAACACACCATCCATTTTACCAATACGGTACGAATAAGAAAGCTCTGCATGATCATTTAAGCGGTAATGTAAAGCGGCATCGAATTTAATGTTGTCCACTTTCGGACTAACCAGATCAACCTCATAATATCCTGTACGCACAACACGTAAGGTCTGATTTGGCTTTCCATCAATAGTCAGGCCGGTAACGTTCGATGCCAGGTTACTTCCTGCCAGTGCATCATCGCCATATTTATTCCATCCATCGAATGCCACATTGTTAGCCCCGTCTAGTGCTGGAAATCCAGGATTGGCACTTTTTAAATTGTTCGGGTTCTGATCCAGCCTTGTATTGGACCGCCAGTCGGTTCCCCGCATATAGCTACCATTTATTTTAAAAGCAAATTTATTGTTAAATGCGCGGGCATATCTAAAGGCAGTTTCGGTGAGCATACTTGGATCTGCATCGGTTCCATCTAAATGGTTAATCCCTGTCCTTTGATAAATGCTTAATCCCTGGTATAAAAATGGGTTTTTAGTAATCAGGTTAGACATACCATTGATGGCATTCATGCCATACAAGGCAGAAGCGGCGCCAGGGGTAATCTCTACGCTTGCTATATCCAGCTCGGTAGGGCCAATGGCATTGCCAAGTGGTACACCTAAAGTTGCAGCCTGCATATCCACACCATCCACCAGCTGCATAAAGCGGAAGTTGTTGGGAATGTTAAAGCCACGCGTATTGGGCACCTTAAAAGTTAAGCTGGAGGTGATCATCTGCACCCCTTTTACGTTTTCCAGTGCATCATAAAAACTTGGAGCAGGAGATTCCCGAATGGCCCGGATGTCCAGTTTTTCAATAGCTACAGGAGATTTAAGGATGCTTTCTTCAACTCTTGACGCTGTAATTACTACTTCCATGCCTAATTGGGTCTGCGTAACCAGGGCAATGTTTATTCTCGAATCTGTACCTTTTACTTCAAATTCCTGCGTCTTAAAGCCGATGCTCGAAATGACAAGGGTTAATGGGAAGTTCGCTTTGGTTTTTAAACTGAATTCGCCGTTCGAGCCGGTCGCAATTCCATTGACGGTTCCTTTAATGAGTACGTTTACGCCTGGAAGCGACTCCTTGGTGCCTTCGTCAATAATTTTTCCCGATATAACGATAAAATTATTTCCCTGGGCAAAGAGCTGCTGACCAAACAAAAAGTTGAAAAGAAATAAGGTAAAATAGGTTGACGTATATTTTGATGGTTTCATCTGAAGGTCTGAATTTGAAAATCTGAAGGTTAAACTGGCAATTGTACTGAACATCTGGACATACAACAGCAGGTAGATTTTCTTCTGGTTCTCAGCTCTGGTTTCATATAATATCTATCGAATTGGTCGACAATATTAATTCAACTTTTTCAATTATCAAAATTATTCTACTAATTTTATAGATTTAATTTCAGGATGCTTGTTTATATGCAGCCAGTGGCATAAATAGTAGGCTGGGAAATGTAAAAGGTTAAAGAAAGAGGAGCACGGATCA
This sequence comes from uncultured Pedobacter sp., assembly GCA_946478755.1. The sequence continues at coordinate 14,839 of CAMLDJ010000078.1, forward strand.
ACCTGGCAATTCCTCGATCATCAAAATTTTTGTTCTTGTTTGAAACCTAAAAAAGAGAAGGGTAGAGGCGCTGAGCAGTCCGAAGGTTAACCCATACCAGATTCCGTTAACACCCAAGCCAAGTACGATGCCAAGCAGATAGCCAAGAGGAATTCCTATGATCCAGTAGGCGATAAAAGTAATCAGAGTAGGTATATTCACGTCTCCAATGCCCCTTAAAACGCCCAATCCGACTACCTGAGTCCCATCAAATAATTGAAAGAAACCGGCAATGACCAGCAACTGTGCAGCAATGTTGATAACTGCGATGTCTTCCGTATAAATATAAGGCAGGAAGTTGTTGGCCAGGATAAACAGGATAGCGGTCATACTCATAAATAAGAGAATAACATGATAGCTGGCAATTGCAGACTTCCTTAGATCAGAGAAATTCCGCATTCCGAAATTGTTACCCGTTTTAATGGTAGCCGCAGCTGCGACGCCACTGGCCATCATATAGGTGACAGAAGCCAGGTTAATTGCTACCTGGTGTGCAGCCTGCTCAACAGCACCTATAGTTCCTATCAATATTGCGGCGCCACTAAAAGCACTGATCTCAAAGGAATATTGCAAAGCGACAGGAGCTCCGATCTTTACAATTTTCCGGCCTCTTACTTGGTCAAAGAAATTAATCCGGAAGCTTTGTATGTAGGGTTTAAAATGTTTAGACCGCAAAACATAAGCGGACATAACAACAGCCATAAGGGTACGGTCTATAAGGGTACTCAGTCCAACGCCCTTAACGCCCATTGGCGCAATACCAAACATTCCTTTTACAAATAGGATGCCGAGTAGGATATTTAGCAGATTACCCCATATAGAAACAAACATGGCTTGTTTGGTAAATCCAAGCCCCTCGGCGAATTGCTTAAAAGTCTGAAAAACCATTAGGGGAATAATAGATATGCCCAGGTAACTGAGGTAAGGTTTGGCATAGCGGACTACCGCCGGTGACTGCCCGATATGATCGATCACTAATAGAGTACCCAGATATACGAAGCCATAGAGCAGAATCGAGGTGAAAAAATTGATGATCAGGCTGTTTGATAAGAGCTTGCCACATTCTTCATAGTTTTTTCTGCCATTTTCCTGCGCAATTAAAGGCGTTAGTCCGTACGCAATTCCCATTCCCAGGACCAGGATGAGCATGAATAAACTGTTCACCAGCGAAACTGCCGCCAGCTGGATCGTGCCAGCAAAATGGCCAACGATCACACTGTCTGCCAGGTGCACCAATGTATGCCCCAGCTGAGAGACCACAATTGGCATGGCCAGCCGTAAATTGTCTGAATAATAAGGTTTGTACTTGATATATAAACGCGCCAACATAGGCGCAAAAGTCGGCTTTTTACCTTGATTTGCGCCCCGAATTCATCAATTAAATTTCGAACCCTGATTTAAAACGTTTAAAATAATATAAAGTGTTGTGAAATGAATTTAGCATGACAAGGTGCTTATTGAATTGTGGTAAAATACTCTTCCTTTTCAGAAGAATGTGGCCTAATCAGGCCGCTTATAATTAAACTTACTAGTATCTTCTGAGCCTGTCTGTAGGAGCTTCTGGTCAATTTGCTAAACTCTTTTAGGGTAATTCTCCCTTTTTCGGCGAGGTGCTCAAAAAGCTTTTTTTCCTGTTCGGTATAAGTGATGAGCTGTCCGCTACCGTCCACACTTTTTTTAATAACATCTACAATAATTTTGCTTGCCAGCAGGCTTTTGTCTTTAACCCGGTAATATACCCACCATTTCTTGTTTTCATCAAGGGCATAGTGAGGCTTGGTATCACTGGACGCGATCTTTACAATCAGTATCAGCTTATCATCAACATATACCTCCTCAAACTCGGGTTCAATGGCCGGTTTGCAGAACTGATGTGCCGATTTGGTGATCATATAGCGTTCTTCATCTTCCGACTTTACCCCTTTAATACTGCCATCATCGGCAACGCCGATTAGGAGTTGCCCGCCCATATTATTCGCAAATGCCACTAGGCTTTTCGCTATCTTCTCATTGCTGGTTATCGTTTTCTTGAAATCCAATGTAGTACCTTCACCCTGTAAAATTAGTTTTCTGATATTCATTTTTCTGTCGTCCTTAAAGCGTTAATAAGCTATTCGCGGTTCTTCTCCCTGATGCAGATTTCTGAGATAAACTTCATTCATCACGCTTGCACAAAGCTCCCCTTCGGCATTTGTAATTTCCATCGGATAAGCCTTTACAAACTTACCACTGGTATTTAACGCCTCAATGGCTTCATTTAACATGTCGTCTGTAACAACGATGGTGAAATACAGGTTGCCCCGTCCGGGCTTTAGATATTGTATAGCAGCACTTTTGAGCCATACGCGTACTTTGAAGCCAGCCCTTTGTAGCAACTGATCAAATAATAAAGCGTAAAATGGATCTGTGGCAGCATAAATAGTACCTCCGAAAATAGAGCCGTTATAATTTTTATTGAGGAGGCTTTTTGAAATCTTAACATCAACCCCTCGAAAACCGTTATGAAATTTACGCACCCAGATGCGTTGAAATAATAAAGGAGGGTAAAAACACAAGGCCCATTTAAGAGTTTTTTCCGATACAACCATGATGCCTAAATATCTGAAAGTTTATTGAACTTAAAAAGTTTATATTCCTGATCAAGTAATTTTTTAGTAAATTAGGGTATGTATGTATACGACACCCTAAGCGATGCAGTGGCCGACCTTGAAAAGCGCGGCTACGAGTATGATTTTCAGCTTTCAGCTGACTATATTGAATGCAAGGCAATAGACCTTAAGCTGATGCCGGAAGAATTTGAAATTGAGGAATTCTATCGTTTCGAAGGGATGACCGATCCCGATGACAGTGCGGTGATTTATGCCATTTCTTCTCCGGTAGGAAACTTAAAAGGCGTGATCATTGACGCTTATGGCGCATATGCAGAGAACATTTCTCCTGAACTGCTGGATAAATTAAAGATTCACCATTGATCTGAAATTAATTAAAACCTTTGTAGCTAATGACTTGTTAAGTTCTTTGAGTTTAAAATAGAACGCCATGGACCATCATGATTCTGTCGATACCAATTGCGCATCTGTATGGCTTCATCATTTTTTTAAAACAAAACATATACCTATGAGAAAGTTAATTTTAAGTCTTGCTGTTGCCGGTACGCTAACCATAGCAATTTCAGCATGCAATTCGACAAAAAACGTATCAGGAAGCTCGGATAGTACGAGAGCTGATACCACGATGTCTGCCCCGGATACGTCACGGATGCCGGTGGATACGATGAGGACAATGCCACCTGATACCGCTAAAATGCCACCTGATACCACAAAAATGCCACAAACTCCATAAAAGAAGAGGCGATACATTGAAATAGGTGTAAAAGAGGAAGATCATTACCGATCTTCCTCTTTTTTTATCTCATTTTTTTTCAGTCCTCAAATTTGTTTGTACTTTTCAGACCAAACAAATGGATATGACTGATAAAAAGAAGACCAGCAACCTGTTTTTTCTCATTCTTGTAGCCTCATTGGGCTATTTTGTAGATATATATGATCTGCTTTTATTTCTTATCATCAAAAATAAAAGCCTTGCCGCACTGAATGTCCCGGCTGATAAGATAACTGAAACAGGATTAAGTCTGATGAACTGGCAGATGGCCGGATTGCTGATAGGAGGGATTTTCTGGGGAATTTTAGGGGATAAAAAGGGAAGGCTTTCCGTGTTGTTCGGTTCTATACTTTTGTATTCGGCAGCCAATATAGCGAACGGATTTGTAACCAGCATTTCTCTTTATGCGGCATTGAGGTTTATTGCCGGACTTGGACTGGCCGGCGAACTGGGGGCAGGCATCACCCTGGTCAGTGAAAGTATGAGCAAAGAAAAAAGAGGCTATGGTACGATGCTCGTAGCCGGTATAGGACTAAGCGGGGCAGTAGCCGCTTATTTGGTAGGAGATCATTTTGAATGGCGTGTCGCCTTTTTTGTTGGCGGAGGCCTTGGCATAGTGCTATTGCTGCTGCGTATAGGTGTTTTTGAATCCGGAATGTTCGAAACTATGGCCAGGAAGGAAGTTTCGAAAGGAAATTTTTTAATGCTCTTTTCCAGCAGGAAAAGGTTTTTTAAATACTTGAACTGCATATTAATAGCGGTCCCGCTTTGGTTTGTAGTCGGCATCCTGATTGGCATTGCGCCTGATTTTGGTAAGGCCCTGCAGGCAAAAGAGGTACTTGACAATGGAAAGGGAGTGATGTTTGCTTATGTTGGCATCTCCATAGGGGATTTTCTAACCGGTGCGCTAAGTCAGCTGTTTAAAACACGCAAGAAAATCGTTTTTATATTTCTTACCCTAACGTTTTCAGCCATGCTGTTTTACCTCTTAAATACCGGCTGGACAGCATCAGGTTTTTACACTTTGTGTTTTATATTCGGTATTTTTACCGGCTATTGGGTGGTATTCGTTACGATATCGGCAGAGCAATTTGGTACCAATCTCAGGGCAACAGTAACCACTAGTGTACCCAATATGGTCAGGGGCTCCCTGATTCTGGTTTCCATTTTATTCCAGTGGCTACGTGTTAATATGGGAATCATAAATGCGGCCTTATGCGTAGCGATAATCACAGTAGGGCTCGCTTATATCGCACTATACAATCTGGATGAAACCTACGGTCGCGACCTTAATTTCATAGAGGATTAGTGTCAGAATTGTGGAATAAGTCTGTCAGAAAAATGTACTATCTGCAATTTGGAGGCTTATGCTTTTTTTATTAAGGTTAACTTTGATTTTAGTTTTATGGAAATGGTGTTTA
>CAMLDJ010000079.1 GCA_946478755.1 uncultured Pedobacter sp.
TTGTGGTTTGTCGACATAGTTTTTAAACTCCTTTCAAAGGTATCAATTTTTTATAAAAACGCTATGATTTATTGTTATTTTTAGGCATCAAAACGGGTTACTCCGGTTACTCCTTTTACTTCTAACAGATTTTTAATCAGGTTATCCAGATGCTCTTTGTCATTTACAAAGATCATTATCGAGCCATCAAAAATTCCATTATCTGTATCTACGGTTATAGAACGCATATTTACTTTAAAATCGTTTGATATCACTTTAGTAATGTTGTTGATCAATCCAACATCGTCAATGCCGATAATGTGCAATCCAGTAAGAAAGGTCAGTTCTTTCTGACGGTTCCATTTTGCCTTAACCACCCGGTAGCCATAGTTGGCCATCAGCTGCGCGGCATTAGGGCAATTTGTGCGGTGTATTTTTATTCCCTCATTGACAGTGACAAAGCCAAAAACATCATCTCCTGGAATGGGGTTACAGCAAGCCGCAAGGGTATAGTCTATTTTTTGAAGGTCTTCACCAATTAACAAAATATCGGATTCAGGCCCTTTTACCTTATGCAGTAAAGCGTCTATCTGCTGGTTGTCATTTTTCTCCGCACCACGATTCTCTATTTCCTTTTCGCTGGCCAGGTAATCTTTGAGATCTTTTAATTCAATCTTTCCTTTTGCTACAGCAATAAAAAGTTCCTGCGTAGAAGGAAGCTTAAAGAAATAGCTCAGCTTATTTAAGTTATCGGTATTATAAGTGATCTTTAGCGATTTCATTTTGCGCTCTAGTGTTTCCTTGCCCAACTCAGCAACTTTTCTCTTTTCTTCTTTTAGCGAAGATTTGATCTTGGATTTGGCTTTTGCAGTAACTACGATGTTTAGCCAGTCTTCTTTCGGCGACTGTTTACTAGAAGTAATGATCTCTACCTGATCGCCGTTTTGAAGTTTATACGAAAGCGGTACCAGCTTATGGTTGACCTTGGCACCAATACATTTTGCGCCTACATCAGTATGGATCTCAAATGCAAAATCAAGTGCCGTTGCACCAAGTGGTAATTGCAATAAAGCACCTTTAGGCGTGAAAATAAAGATCTCATCAGAGAACAGGTTCATTTTGAAATCATCCAGGAAATCTAAGGCATTGGCTTCTGGGTTGTTCAGCATTTCCCTTACTTTCATGATCCATTGATCCAGCCCGTTGTCATTGCTCGACTCTTTATATTTCCAGTGCGCAGCAAAACCTTTTTCTGCAATTTCATTCATGCGCTGTGTACGGATCTGAACTTCAACCCATTGCCCTTTGGGACCCATGACCGTAGTATGCAGCGATTCATATCCATTTCCCTTAGGGGAGGATACCCAGTCGCGCAAACGGTCGGGGTTTGGGCGGTATAAGTCAGTAACTATAGAATAGGCCTTCCAGCAGTCGGCCTTCTCATTTTCAGGCGGACTGTCCAATATGATCCTGATTGCAAAAAGGTCATATACTTCTTCAAAAGGGATGTTTTTGCTTTTCATCTTGTTCCAGATAGAATGGATGGATTTCGGGCGTCCATAAATGTCTGCTGTTAAGCCCTGCTCGGCCAGTATTTCATTTATAGGCTCTACAAACCTTTTAATAAAAAGCGTTCTCTCTGCCTTTTTCTCATTCAGCTGCGTTGCAATATATTTATAGGTATCGGGCTCCAGGTACTTCATAGAAAGGTCTTCCAGCTCAGATTTAATGGCATACAAACCCAGTCTGTGTGCTAGAGGTGCATAAAGGTAAATGGTCTCTGAAGCAATTTTTAGCTGTTTTTGGCGTGGCATGAAGTCCATTGTACGCATGTTGTGCAGCCGGTCGGCCAGTTTAATCAGAATTACCCTCACGTCATCAGCAAGGGTGAGCAGCATTTTCCTGAAGTTCTCCGCCTGCAGGGAGCTGTTATAGTCAAAAACACCTGATATTTTTGTCAGTCCGTCTATGATTTTCGCTGTCTTTTTGCCAAATTCACGTTCAATATCTTCAAGTGTAATGTCAGTATCTTCTACTACATCATGTAATAAGGCACAAACAATTGACGTGGTTCCCAAACCAATCTCTTCAGCAGCTATTTGCGCCACAGCAATCGGATGGTAAATGTAAGGTTCACCTGATTTTCTGCGCATGTTCTTATGGCTTTCCAGGGCCATGTCAAAAGCCTTTCTGATCTCTTTCTTATCACCCCGCTGCATAGTTGGTTTACAGGCACGTAACAGGGCACGGTATCTTTTTAATATCTCTTGTTTCTCCGCTTCTAAATCTATCACTAATGCGTTTTTCATCGGCATATAAATTTGTATTTTAAAGGTAATGAAGCTATCCTGGGCTTATTTTTCATGAGTTCTTATTGCTTCTATTTGAATTCAAGGGCTCGCAGGCTCGGTTCATTTCTGTTTGTGAGTATTCGCTCATAATGGTTTCATCAATATCTTATTATTTGATTTCAGTAATATCTAATTATAGTGGACCATCTCATGATGCCTTTTCGTTGCCTACGATGGTTTCACCGCATTTGATTATTTCCTTAATATAATTAAGTTTTTACAAAGATTAACCTGTTAAGAACAATAATTCTACCAAACGGCTGTTTGTCATATATTGACATGATGTGAGTGTCACATGGAATGAATTTTCAGTTAACAGATCCAATATATCTTAACAGGCTTGTTTGTATTATTTACGTAAAAAATATATCTATTTCTCGTTAAATGGGTATATTAGATCAGCAATAAAGCAAAAATATAAAATTAGCCCCTAACTTTGCAGGAGTTATAAAATTATGAATTTTTACAGGTTGTTTATTCCTTTAATTGTCATTATTACAGCTACTTCTGTAAGCGCGCAGGTGAGTACGCTGCCTGTCAAAATGCCTGTTATGGGAAAAAACGATACCATTAGAGTTGCCTCAACCAATGAAAACGGGGAAATGATCCCCTGGATCTCTTTAAATGAGGTAGTGATCTATGGCTTCAGAATCTTTAAGTCTCCGGCAGATCAGGCCGCATACAACCGCCTCCGGTATAACGTAATGAAAGTAATGCCCTATGCTTTATTTGCTAAGAGAAGATATGAGCAGCTGGAGCGGGAACTGGCAGTGACAGCCGAAAAAAAGCAACAAAAGAAGCTGGTTAAGCAATGTGATAAAGAAATTAAAGAAATGTTTAACCGCGAAATTAAAGAGCTGACAATAACTCAGGGACAGATTTTAACTAAATTGATCGACCGGGAGCTCGGCCGAACGACCTATGATATTATAAAAGAAACCAAAGGTGGCGTTACGGCGTTCCTATACCAATCTGTGGCGAGAGTGGTAGGCCATAACCTGAAAAGTACATATAGCCCGGAGGAAGACAGGGACATTGAGTCCATTATCATTTCTTCAGGGTTTTACCAATAAAATTATGTCTGACCTATCTAAAAGCGTGCATCAGTTTAAGGTGAAATTCATTAATGGAACTGAAAAGAATCTCTCAGAATACAAAAACAAGGTGCTGCTTATTGTTAACATTGCCTCTGCCTGTGGTTTTGCTCCCCAGCTACACGAACTTCAGCAGCTGAGGGAACAGATCGGTACCGAAAACTTTGAAATACTCGGCTTTCCTTCAAATGACTTTGGCAGACAGGAGCCCCTGGATGGTGAGGATATCCATGCTTTTTGCGAAGTGAATTATGGAGTTAAATTTCCGGTATTTGAAAAGATCATGGTGCGTGGTGATCAGGCACATCCCTTATTTAAATTTCTTTCAGAAAGCTCCACGCCGAGATGGAATTTCCATAAATACCTGATCAATAAAGAGGGGAAGGTAGTTGATTACTTTTTTCCATTTACAAAACCGCTTTCTTCGAAAGTAAAAAAGAAGATACAGCGGTTGTTTTAATTTTTTAAAGCACTATAAGCATATATGAAGTTAGATATACTGGTACTCGCCGTTCATCCGGATGATGCGGAATTGGGATGTTCGGGAACTATTTTAAAGCACATCGCTGCAGGGAAAAAAGTAGGGATCATTGATCTTACAAGAGGCGAACTGGGTACACGGGGATCGGCAGAGATCCGCGATCAGGAAGCCGCAGATTCAGCAAAGATTATGGGGCTGCATGCACGTGAGAACCTGCGGTTTAGGGACGGATTTTTCGAGAACAATGAAGCTCATCAGCTGGAAGTAGTTAAAATGATCCGCAAGTACCGGCCGGAAATCGTGCTGAGCAATGCGCTTCAGGACAGACATCCTGATCACGGCCGGGCAGGGGATCTGGCTAATGATGCCTGCTTTTTATCGGGCTTATCTAAAATAAGCACAAAGCTGTATGGACAAGCGCAGGAGGGCTGGCGACCGAGGCTGATATTACAGTATATTCAGGACCGATACATTCAACCTGATATTATTATTGATATTACGCCTTATTTTGAAACTAAAATAGCAGCTATCAAAGCATTTAAGACCCAATTCTTTAATCCCGAGCTGGATGAGCCCGATACCTACATCTCTTCACCGGATTTCTTTGAAAGCGTAATTGGGCGTGCCCGCGAATTTGGAAAAGCTGTTGGGGGAACTTACGGAGAAGGCTTTACCTCACGCAAACTTTTGGGCATAGACAATTTGTTTAATCTGAGGTAGTTGTCATTAACACCGTTGCTGAATGCGTGAAAAGGTCAACAAAAAGCAGTATATTCTGTTTTTATTTTTAAACAGCTATCATGGCCAACATCTTTTCATCCCTAAAAAATGCTTATACCCTTTTTAAAAGTGTTGATTTTCAGAAGCTGGAAGCACTTTCGAAAAAGATAGACCTGCCCAAAATTGTCGATTCTGTTTCTAACCTTGACGAGACCCAGTTACAGGGGCTCATGAAGATGATCGGAACAGCGCACAAAAAAAGGGAATTGCCACCCATAGAAGGCGATTTTTATCACCTGGGTGATGAAGCTTTGAAAGACGAGGACAGGGCCCTGCAGCTTAAAGTCCGCGCTTTCCTTGAAAAAGAAGTGAAGCCCCTTGTAAACAAATACTGGCTTAAAGCGGAGTTCCCTTTTGAGCTGATCCCCAAAATTGCGGAATTAAATATTTGTGGTCTAACCTATCAGGGTTATGGATGCCCAGGCAAATCGAATCTGATGGAGGGGATACTCGCGATGGAAATGGCCAGGGTAGATACTTCTATTTCTACGTTTTTCGGTGTGCAAAGTGGCCTGGCTATGGGTTCTATCTACCTGTTGGGATCCGAATCACAAAAGCAAGCTTGGCTGCCGGATATGCAGCAGATGAAAACAATAGGGGCTTTTGGTTTGACCGAACCGGAAGTGGGATCTGCTGTAGCAGGGGGGCTGACGACCACCGCTAAAAGGCGGGGAAATAAGTGGGTGCTAAATGGGCAGAAGAAATGGATAGGCAATGCTACTTTCTCAGACATTACGGTGATATGGGCCAGGGACGTTGATGACAACCAGGTTAAAGGTTTCCTGGTGAGAAAAGGGACAAAGGGCTTTTTCGTAGAAAAAATGCTGAATAAGATGGCTCTGCGTATTGTGCAGAACGGACTCATCACCTTGATCGATTGTGAGATTGACGAAGAGGATCGTTTGCAAAACGCCAATTCGTTTAAAGATACGGCCAGGGTCTTAAAAATGACGAGGGCAGGGGTAGCCTGGCAGGCCGTAGGCTGTGCAAGAGGAGCATATGAAAGTGCCTTAAACTATACAAAAACAAGAAAACAGTTTGGGAAGCCGATCGCTTCCTATCAGCTGATCCAGAACCACCTGGTAGAAATGCTCGCCAACCTTACTGCTATGCAAACCCTTTGTTTCCGGCTTTCTCAATTGCAGGACCAGGGCTTATTAGCCGATGAACATGCTTCATTGGCAAAAGTATTCTGTTCCATGCGCACCCGAGATGTGGTGAGCCGGGCAAGAGAAGTAATGGGTGGCAACGGAATCCTGCTGGAATATGATGTGGCCAGGTTTGTTGCCGATGCAGAGGCTATCTATTCTTATGAAGGCACCAAAGAGATCAATACACTCATCGTCGGCCGGGCCATTACCGGTTTCTCGGCCTTTGTTTAAGAGATCAGTTAAAAGGTTTTTTTACGACACTAGCATTGCCCATTGCAGTTTTTTCGTAAAGGGCAACGCAATACTGGTTAAACTGAGGATCAAAATTTACTTTTCCTGCATACAGGTTCCCGGGAACAGGGCTTCCAGGTAAAAAGAAATAAACCTTGGTATTGCCGCCTTTATGATGCGGCATGAAATTACCGTAAGCTGCCATTTCTGCTGCAGCAGTATCCGTTACGGTAACGGCAAATATGTGTTGTACAGGACCGGTATTGTTGTCGTTACGATAATGGGCAACCTCTTTAAAATCACCCTTCAGGTCATTAACGCCAGGCTGCATAAACGTGCCCTTTAACATCCATACCACCAGTACAAGTATCGCTATGGTCAGGACAGTGCTTAGTTTTTTATTTCCCATTATAAAGTGGGTAAGATCCGTTCCATCACAGCTAGTCCTTCATCTATATGCTTTTTTTCAACACATAAGGCCGGCCTGAAGCGGATGGTCTGATTGGCACATCCCAGAAACATTACCTTGTTATCCAGTCCTTTTTGTATAAAGGTATCGCGCATGGACTTGTCGGGGAAATCAAAAGCGCAAAGCAAACCCTTACCGCGAACATTGCTCATCTTATCATATTTTTCGGAAAGCCGCTGCAGGCCTTCTTTTAAATACTGCCCAACCACAGCTGCATTGTTGCAGAGGTTATCTTCGGCAATAATCTGCAGGATTTGCGAAGACCTGACCATGTCAACCAGGTTTCCTCCCCAGGTAGAATTGATGCGGGATGAGACTTTAAAGACATTGTTTTCTACCTCATCTACTTTGTTGCCTACCAGTATACCACAAACCTGCATTTTCTTACCGAATGCCAGGATATCAGGACGGGCTTCCTGGCTAAAATGCTGGTGACACCAAAATTTACCGGTCAACCCTACGCCTGTCTGCACTTCGTCGTAAATAAGAAAAGCATCGTTTTCATCCGCCAAAACTTTCAGCTGAATTAAAAATTCCTCTCGCAGGTGGTTGTCCCCTCCCTCAGATTGAACAGGTTCCACTATGATTGCACAAATATCATCTTTGTGCGCTGCAAATGCCTGTTTAATCCTGGCAATAGAGGAGGCCTCTGTCTCCAATGTCAATTGTAGATGATCACCCTCCTGAGGAAATTTAACTACCGGCACTGGAACCCTTGGCCAGTCGAATTTTGCAAACCATTTGGTTTTATCAGGAAGGGTATTTGTTAAACTTAATGTGTAACCGGTACGGCCATGAAAGGCTTTCTCGAAGTGCAGCACTTTAAAGCCTCTTTCCTCCTTATACCCTTTAGCGAAATTTTTCTGTACCTTCCAGTCCATCGCCACCTTGATCGCATTCTCAACTGCCAGTCCACCACCTGCAATAAAGAAAGCATGAGGCAGGTAATCAGGAATACCGTGTCTGGAAAACGTATCTACAAACTGTGCATACTGCTGGGTGTACACATCGGAGTTCGATGGGTTGGCCAGTGCAGCCTGCAAAAGGTTTTTTTTGAATACCTCATCATTGACCATTTTAGGATGATTATAGCCCAGAGGTACCGAAGCAAAACACGTAAAGAAGTCGAGCAGGGTACGTTTGTTTTTTGAATCATATATATAAGCACCCTGACTTTGTTCCATATCGTAAGTCAGATCAAATCCATCTGCTAAGATGTGCTTACTCAAGGTTTCGTTTACCTTGTCCGGAGCTACAGTCAACTGATACATAATTTCCTTTTTTTTGGTATATATCAAATGTACTTAAAAGTGTTAAACTAACCAATACGGATAGCTGAGATCCGGGAGAATAAAGCGCAGCGCACCGGCCAGAAACAAATGGCTAAAATTTGATGAACAAGAACACAATACTAATGTGCTTCAATGATATTCTCAGATGTTTTAACGCATTTGTAAGCTGGTTTTCCACAGTTCTTTTAGAAATGGACAAACGGTTAGCGATTTCATCATTTGACAAATGCTCTTTTCTGCTCAAAAGAAATATTTCCCGGGCACGGTTGGGTAATTCTTCAAGAAACGAATCGATGTTGGCTTCTAATTCTTCGCAATTAAATTTTTCCTCAACTGAATTCTGCACGGTATGGAGATCAACCAGTTTATAGTCTTCCACATATTTTATATCCAGACTTCTCAGGCCTTGTTTTCTTTTATAGACGTGGTACCGTGATGAAGCCAAGAGATACCCTTTAATCGATTTTATATTCAGTACTTGTCTTCTATTCCATATGTTCAGGAATATATCATGACTGATCTCTGCACAGGCCTCGGGATCTTTAAGATAGTAAAAGGCGGTAGAATACACCTTAGACCAATAGCGATCAAAGAGAATATTAAAACCTTTTAGTTCATCATTCTTGATCGCAATCCATAACTCGGTATCAGTGGCCTTATCTGTTAGCATATTTGGTGAAATAAATCTAAGGGTTAATAATTATAATCCGGCAACTATTAATTTATTTTCATTTGTGATGTGTGTGCCTTCCCAAAACCAGCTCTATATCATTAACCGAGTGTAAACTAAACCCACCGTTCGTGAAAAAACATGAATACCTTTCTCTTTTTGAGAAGCATTTATCCGGCACAGCAAGCCCGGAAGAAGAACAGGCGCTTATTGACCATCAGGATGATTTTGACTTTAAGGATTACCCTTGGGATCATCATACAATGGGCGAAAAAGAGGGGGTAAAAGCGCTGTTACGACGCAAGCTGGATGAGCGTATCCATCAATCTCCTAAAGTAAAAAAGATCAACTTTAAGCGATGGGGCATCGCCGCAGCCGTATTACTTGCTTCGCTGATGACATTGTTCTATGCTGTAAATGTAAAAGATAGAGAGCCGCATTATTTAGGGAAATTAACTGCTAAGCCAATTTTACCGGGTGGAGATAAAGCCGTTCTGACACTGGCTGATGGATCCACTGTTATTTTAGGTGCGGCGGTTCCCGGTAAGACTATAAACCAAGGGGGTACATTGATCTCTGCAGCCGATAAAGGACTATTGGTTTATCAAAGTACAGGAAGGGAGGATCAATCGGAAACAGCCAGCTTATTTAACAAGGTCAGCACACCGCGCGGCGGACAATATCAGGTCGTATTGCCGGATGGAACCAGGGTTTGGCTCAATGCCTCATCATCCCTATATTTTCCTGCCAGGTTTACAGGGCGGGAGCGAAATGTTCAGCTTAAGGGTGAAGCGTATTTTGAGGTCGCCAAACATAAACACATGCCTTTTATAGTTCAGGTGAATGAAATGTCTGTTAAGGTACTGGGAACGCATTTTAATATTATGGCTTATGAAGATGAGCCGGACATCAATACAACCTTGCTGGAAGGCGCTGTAGCCGTATCCAGCTTAACCCACGTAAAAATTTTAAAACCCGGACAACAGGCAAATCTGAAGCGGGAAACCGGCTCGATCGGTGTAAAAAATGTCAATACCTCAGAAGCTATAGCCTGGAAAAACGGCAATTTCACATTTACCGACGACAGCATAGAAACGATCATGCGGAAGATTTCACGCTGGTATGATGTTGATGTCCGGTTTACCGGCAATCTTTCGGATAAGTCGTTTGCCGGGTCTGTTTCAAGGTACGAGCAGGTATCGGAGGTGCTTAAGATGCTTGAACTTACCGGAACTATTCATTTTAAGATAGAGGGAAGGAGGATTACCGTGATGCCCTAATCAATTATTTAACGGTTTGATGGTAAAAAACCGGAAGCGGTTGCAACGCTCCCGGGAATATCCAGGCTAAACCTCATTATAAAAAAGATAACTACATCTCATTACTGATTTAACCCAAATATTCAAATGTATGAATTTTTATTCTCTGTTTAAGTGCAGGAGGCAATCCTGTATTCCACTAAAATTACTGCTGGTTATGAAGTTAACTACTATTTTAATGGTTCTGTCGCTAACAAATTTATTTGCTGCGGGTTACGCGCAAAAAGTAAGCATTAACGTTACGAATGCCCAATTGAGTACTGTTTTAAAAGATATTCAAAAACAGACCGGATATAGTTTTCTATACAACACAAAAATGATCAGGGAGTCGAGGCCTGTTGCGGTTTCCTTGACCGACATCGCGCTCGAAACAGCCCTGCAGAAGATTTTTGAAGATCAACCACTTACTTTTCTGATCAATAGAAATACCGTGATCGTTAAAAAAAGACCAGTCTATTTTTTTGCAGTCGCAGAAATTATCGTTACCGGGAAAGTGACAGATGAAACCGGATTGCCCTTACCAGGGGTAACGGTGAAACTGAAAGGCTCAGGGACCGGAATGATAACTACAACTGCCGGTGCCTATAACCTTAATGTTCCTGAGGATGGTACCCTGGTTTTCAGTTACCTGGGATATATTCCTCAGGAAATCAAAATCGGGGGACGGAAAGTTATTGACGTCACTTTAAAAGTAGCACCCCAGCAACTTGATCAGGTTGTCGTAGTAGGTTACGGGACTCAAAGGCGATCAAGTGTTACGGGGTCCATAGACCAGGTTAGCGCTGCCGCCATTGAAGGAAAAGCGTCTGTAAATATGTCGCAAGCCTTGCAGGGTGTAGCCGCAAATTTAACCATCCAGCAAAGAAATTCGGAACCCGGTGCGGGGCTTAATATCAACATCCGTGGAATCAGCACGCTGGGGAATAACAGTCCCCTGGTCGTAATTGACGGCATTATAGGCGGCGATATTAACCTGTTAAATCCTTCTGATATTGAAAGTGTTACTGTGCTGAAAGATGCAGGAAGTGCTGCAATATATGGCTCAAGGGCCAATAATGGGGTCTTGTTGATCACGACCAAAAAAGGCAAGAAGAACACAAGGACAGCAGTGACCTATAACGGCCTTGCAGGTGTAAATACGCCTAAAATGTTCTTTCAGCCGGTTAAAGGATTCGAAAATGCCATTTTAAGGAACCAGTCGGCAGTGAACGCAAATCAAACACCTGTTTATAGTGCCGATCAGATCCGTCAGTTTCAGGAACAAGGCGATAGCGAATGGTTTGTTAATGCGATTACCAGGAACGCAATGCAGCAAAACCATAACCTTAGTATCAGCGGAGGCAGTGATAAATCTACTTTCTTATCTTCTATTGGATACACTGATCAAAGAAATAGTCTTGTGGGTCCGGATTATGGCTTAAAGCGTTATAACTATAGGATCAATATGACCAATGAGTATGGTAAACTGAAGTTGACGACCATCCTGGCTTATACACGCAGCGAAATTAAGGATCATTCTTCTTCCACATCAACACTTATGGTTGACGCCGCAAGAGTCCCCTTGTATTATGAATTAAAAGATGAACAAGGACGTTATTTAACAAATGACGTATTGAATGAATTCAATCCGCTGGGAGTTCTTGAGCAGGGCGGATTCCGCAAGTATAACAACGACCATGTTTTCGGTAATCTCAATGCTGAATTTGCCGTTACAGACTTTTTAAAGTTGAAAGCTGTTTTTGGTGGTTCCATAACTGCCAACAATCAATTTGCGCGGACACTGCGCGTGGATTATTTCCCTAAAGGAAGTTCGGGCCAGGACCTTAATACCAATGACGATAACAGTAAAAATGTGCAGTTGAATACGCAGTTTATTGCTGACTTCAATAAAACGTTTGCCAAGGATCATGACGTAAATGTCCTGGTTGGCGTATCGGCGGAGTCATCCACTAGTAGGCGGACGTCCATCCTGAGAAAATTTACCGATCCTGAGCTGGGTACACCTGTTTCAGGGACCATCATTGATCCGGACTCCCGAAACTCCAACAGAGATGCAGGCAGCAATAGTTTAAATTCTTTATTCGGACGGGCAACCTATGCTTACAAAAATAAATACTACGGGGAATTCACTTTTAGGTTTGATGGCTCATCGAAGTTCAATAAGACGAACAGATGGGGTTTTTTTCCATCCATTGCCGGAGGATATCGTATTTCAGAGGAGTCTTTCATGGATAATTACCGGGAGAAAATTGGTGATCTGAAAGTTCGGGCTTCTTATGGCGTACTTGGAAATCAAAGTGTAAACGACTTTCAATATCAAACTACTTATTTCACTTTTCAGAATGCCTATAGCTTTAATAATGCTGTTGTGGGGGGGACAGGTTTCAATTTTGCCAATCCGGATATCAGGTGGGAGAGTGCAGCCACCTATAATGTTGGTGCAGATCTGAGCTTTCTCAAAAATAAGTTAGCGCTTTCCCTCGATTACTATACCAAAATCACCAGGGATATTTTGATTCCGCCGCAGGTGCCTGGAGTATTTGGTACCGCTTTACCTGATTTCAATGCCGGCGAGGTACGGAATCGCGGCTGGGAAATTACCACCTCTTACAGACATACCGGTAAAGTGTTGAACCATACCATCTCACTTAATCTGAGTGATTCACAGAATGAGGTGCTTAAATATAACAGGCAGGAAGAAAAAAAAGGAGTGGAGGAGTTACGGGTATTATTAAAAGAGGGATTTCCATACCGCTCATACATAGGCTTTAAACGGGATGGTTACTTCCAGAATATAGATGAGGTGAATTCCGGGCCCAAGTTCTCGGGTCTCAATGTCCAGCCCGGTGATAACCGATACACCGACGTGAATGGTGATGGTCTGATTGATGACAATGATCTCTATGTTTTTGGCAATCCTTTTCCAAGATACACATTTGGCCTCACCTATAATGTTACTTTTAAAGGTTTTGATCTGAACGCATTCTTTCAAGCTGTAGGACTGAGAACCATGATGTTGAGGGGAGAGCTTATTGAGCCTTTTCACTTCAATTATGGGATGACCATGTATCAGCACCAGCTCGATTTCTGGACACCTCAAAATCCAGATGCACGGTATCCGAGACTTGCCGCAAATGGTAGTCAGTCAAACACCAATAATTTCAGAAGGGGTTCGGATATGTACCTGTATGACGCTTCCTATGTAAGACTCAAGAACCTGCAGCTAGGCTTTACGATCCCTGAGGGACTTGTTAGGAAATTGAAAATGCAGAAGATCAGGGCTTACCTGTCGGGACAAAACCTTTTTACCATCTCGGGGGTCAAGTTTGTGGATCCTGAGTTGTCCGAGTTCGACAACAGCTTGAAGGATAATGGTGCCAATAGTGGCAGGGCTTACCCAACAATGGTGTATTATGGTTTCGGTTTGGATATTACTTTTTAATCATCTTATGAACAGATCAATAAAACTAAAAACCAGTGTTGTGGCAATATTGGTGATATTAAGCTCAGGGTGTAAAAAACTCGAACAGATACCTGAGGATAAATTTACAGATGGAAATTATTGGACAACTCCGGCAAAGGCGAACAGCATTTTAAATACCGCTTACTCACAAATGTTTAAAAGCGATTATTTTTTTAGTAATGAGGCCATGTCTGACAATGCCTATAACGGAAGGGGAGATGCTGAAGGTGCAGCTTCGCTTGCAGCAGGTACTTATGACGCTGCTTTGGACAGGTTGAAAAATGAATGGCGCTATCATTATGAAGGCATAAAAACCTGTAATCTCATTCTTCAGAATATCGATAGGGTGAGCAGCTTACCCGATGCACTTAAGAACCGGATGAAGACTGAAGCAAGGTTTTTACGCGCCTTCCAGTATTTTCAGTTAATGACCTGGTTTGGTGATGTGCCCTTGCTTAAAGATGACGTCAGTATAGACGAAGCTTTAAACATCAGCAGAACTCCTAAAGCCGAAGTGCTCAGCTTCATTCTCGGAGAACTTAATGATTGCGCCACAGTTTTACCGGTTAACACGGCATATGACGCCGCTGATCGCGGAAGGATCACCAGGGGGGCTGCGATAGCCTTAAAAGCCAGGGTAATGTTGTATGAAGGCTCATGGCAGGAGGTAATCAATGCTTGTGAAGCTTTAATGGGAAATGCAAACGGTACTTACGACCTGTTTTCTTCTTATGAAGGTCTTTTCCTTCAGGAAAATGAGTTCAATCCCGAAGTGATCCTTGATGTACAGTATTTGCCGGAACTAAGGACATGGGGCAACTTCTTCGACCTTCTTCCTTTATCTGTCGGAGGTCGCTTAAATGTCATCGCCCCAACGCAGGAGCTTGTCGATAGCTACCTGATGATCGACGGAAAGAAAATCGGAGAATCCGGAGCAAACTATGATGAGAACGACCCTTACAAAAACAGGGATCCCAGATTGACAAAAACGGTGGTCTATCATCTGTATCCCTGGAAAAAAGATGATGGCAGCGTCAAGACCATTTATACAAAACCTGGGACTGACCCGGATAATGCGAAGCCCGACGAGTATTCACCTGGATCTTCAGCTTCTCCTACCGGATACTATTTACGCAAATATTATGATCCTAAACATGGGAATAACTTTTCATCCGGACTTAATATGATATTGATCCGTTATGCAGATGTTTTGTTAATGTATGCTGAAGCCAAAGCTGAGCTGGGGCAAATGAATGAGACCGTATGGAATCAAACCATCAGAAGGCTCCGTACGCGCGCAGGATTTACAGATGCGGCTGCGTTAAGCTTTAATACAAGTGCCGGTAATGCGGAACAGGTTCAGATCGTTCGTAATGAAAGAAGAACGGAACTGGCTATGGAAGGATTGAGGATATTCGATATCAGACGATGGAAGATTGCTGAGGATGTCCTGAATGGATGGGCACATGGTGCCCGGTTTGGTACTCCTGACCTAGATAATGGATATGTACGTGCCAATCAAAGAAGTTTTGACAAAGCAAAGCACTATTTATGGCCGGTACCTCGTGACGAGCGTCAGTTGAATCCAAATCTTGGACAAAACCCTGGCTGGTAATTAAATAATATTGATAACATCATTAATAATTTACGACATGAAAAATTTTATGAGCTGCGCATTGGCAGTAATATTTGCCTTCTTGCTGATTATCGGATGCAAGAAAGAAAAAAGTCTTGATCACACACAGGTAACAGAGGTAAGTACTTTGTTTACACCAGAAAATAATAACTTTCTAAAGCTACAACCACTATCAGGAACGGCAGTTTTTGAATGGGCGCAGGCCAAAGCTGAGGATAGTGGTGTAGTGTTATATGAGGTGGTATTCGATGAAGAGGACGGAGATTTCTCCAAGCCGCTTTATAGCGTGTCTTCCGATGGGAACGGCCTTTACAGCAAGCTTACTTTTGCCTTTAAAGACCTGAATAGAATTGCGGAGATGGCAGGCATACAGCCATCAGCAGCAGGCAAGATCAAATGGACGGTATGGTCATCAAAAGGGATCAATGTTAAAAAGTCAGCAGTGGTCAATATGCTTGAAATTGAGCGACCTGAAGGCTTTAGTAGTATCCCTGCAGATTTGTTTCTGACAGGCGCCGCAACAGAAGGCAACGCTGATTTGAGTAAAGCAGTTCATTTTAAACAAATAGCTCCGGGTTCATTTGAACTTTATACCTCCTTAAAAGCAGGTACTTATAGTTTTGCGGAAAGAAACAGTGGCAGTCCTAAAATGTACTCACTGAGCGGTACCAATAAACTGATAGAAGGTGGCACCACAACTGTTACCGGAGAAGCCAGACCGTATCGGATGGTTGTAGACTTTAACGCCGCCTCGGTTACCCTTACGCAAATAGTATCTGTTGGTCTGTGGTTCGCTCCTGATAACAAGATTTTGTTTGAATTACCGTATAAAACAAACGGACAATGGGAAGTGAAGGGAGCGCCTATAGTATTTAAGCAGGAATCCTGGGGAAGAGATGAACGCTATAAGTTCAGGCTGACTGTCAAAGACGCTGCTGGTGCACAGTCTACCGAAGATTTCGGAAGCAGCAACAGAGACAATAACCGTCCGGATGCCAGCACTGCGTCATCGTACTGGCATCTGAAATCCGTGCCTACTTCACAGTGGGATTATTGCTACAAATTTAATGGCAATGCAGATAATAAAAATGTTGATGTGCTTCTGGATTTCAGTGCTGCAGCTACAGCATATACCCATACCGTTACGGTTAAATAAAAAAATAGGCTCATATGAAAAAGAAATTGAATAATCCGTTGCAGTTAACGGTCGCACTATTGGTCATGATGACCTTCTTTTCTTCTTGTCTTAAAGAGGATCCTTATCCGCTCTACGGGAAAGATAGCAGGCCAGCCATCAGCTATAACTGGAAAGCTACGGCAGACTCAGTGCAGGAAGCAACTTATTTGGCTTTCCTGGCCGGAGATGGGAAAACCTTTAAGCAAGACAATAGCGGGAATGTTACTTTTCATTACTGGCCCAACGCTCATGTGCTTGACGTGCTCACAGACGGCTTTCTGCGAACGAAGAATGCAAGCTATACGCAACGGATGAAGGCTCTGCTGACAGGTATAAAAGATAAAAATGGCAGCCGCTACCCCAATAATTTCTATGACGATATGGAATGGCTGGCGCTATCCACCTTAAGGGCTTACGACGTTACTAAAGATCAGGGTTATCTGGACGTGGCGACTTTGTTGTGGACAGATATTAAAACAGGATTAAATGGTAATCAGGGTGGTGGCATCGCCTGGAAAAAAGATCAGTTAGATTATAAAAATACCCCGGCGAATGCTCCGGCAATTATCCTTGCCTGCCGATTGTATAAGTTGCAAAACAAAGCGGAAGATCTTGCGCTGGCCAGAACATTATATACCTGGCTGAAGACCACGCTTGTTGACCCGAATACTGGTTTAGTCTGGGACGGCATCAACAGACAAGGAAATGGTGCTGTAGATAAGGATTGGATCCTTACCTACAACCAGGGGATCTTCGCAGGCGCCGGTCTTGAACTCTACCAGGTTACAAAAGAAAATGGCTATCTCGCTGATGCTTTACGGACGGCCAATACAAGTATGAACAACGCGGCGATTGCGCCTTCAGGATTGCTGAAAAGTGAAGGACAGGGTGATGGTGGCCTTTTCAAGGGAATACTGATCCGGTATTTTACGCTGCTCTCAAAAGAAACTGCGGTACCGGAGAATGACCGTAAAAACATTAAGAACTTCATTAAATTCAATGCCGAGACATTATATGCTTCGGGAATGGCAAGACCGTCATTTATGATCAGTCCGGATTGGAAGTTCAAGCCTTCGGGCATTACAGATCTCACGACACAATTGAGTGGACTGATGTTAATTGAAGCAATGGCGTCTTATTAATTTTAGTCAATCGCGACAAGGTGTTAGCATCTTTTTAGGCTTGCAAGTTCAGCAACTAGCTGAACTTGCAAGCCTTTATTCGACCCCTTGTGTAGGAAGTGTAAACCAAAAGATACTACCTACGCCCGCCTCGCTTTCTACACCGATCTGGCCCCCGTGATATTTGATGATCTCGGCACAGAGGTAAAGTCCGATTCCGAAACCTGATATTTTTTCTGTTTTGGTAGTTTTTATCCTGGAATGTGGCTTAAACAGTTTTGCAATGTCATTTTTGTCAATACCCATGCCGGTGTCTTTTACACTGAGTTTCACGCCTTCCTCCTGCTGAAGAGAAATTTCTATCGGCATGCCTTTGTCTGAGTATTTGATCGCATTGTTAATCAGGTTGATGATCACCTGCTCAATCTTTTCACGATCGGCATGCACCCTTATTTCTTTAGAAGGCAGCAGGATGATCGAATGATCTGGGGAAATGGCCCTGTTTTCTTCGATCACTTCATTTACCAGTTCGTTGAGCGAAAAATCTTGCTTGTTCAAATGGATCCTGCCAGACTCCACGCCTGAAAAATTCAGGAACCCGTTGATCATGAGGGTCATTTTTTTGACCTGTTTCTCCAGTTTAGACAAGGCGCCGATGCTGAAATTGTCCTTCTTTTGTCTGGCCCATTTGCTGAGCAGCTGAATATAAGCTTTCAGGGCGGTGAGTGGTGTTTTCAACTCGTGACTGACCATGCCGATAAACTTATTTTTACGCAGTTCGTTTTGTTTCTGTTCTGTGATGTCCATCGCTACACCCGAGAAGCGCTTGATCCCTTCTACTTGCTGCTCGCCTCCACCCATCACCCTCAGCCAACGTTGCTGCTGGTCATGGAAACCGAGTACCGGATATTCCATATAGAATGGCTCCTGCTTGCTAGCGGCCTCCTTCATCGTGCGGATAGCCTTTTGCCGGTATTGATCCGGTATCTGCATGAGTGCATCCTCGAACGACATTTCCTCATCGGGAGAATAGCCGTGGAGTTCCTTCATGCGTGTTGACACAAGAAATGTACCCGTCTGCTCATCCAAAAACCAGATGCCTATGTTTGCAGCAGTTACCGCAAGCCTGGGAAGTTCGATTAATTGGAAAGCAGGGGTCACATCCTGGTTAGAGTCATTTTTAACTGGCGTATTTCCCCCCGTTTTATTTTCCATCTCTACTTGTCAGGCTGCCTTTTAAATCATCCGCTCAAAAGTAACACATTTTCTTTAAAAAAAGCAATAAAGCAATTGCCAGCTTGAACCCGAATGACAACAAAATGATGTCTTCTATACTGTAGATCAGGATATCTGAAGATGTTGCAAAATCATCAAATCTAAATGAGGTCATCCACTGTTAGATTAATATGAACTCTAATTTGGTGTATGATTTTAAGCGATGAAAAATATTATAGCGGCACAAGTGGGCTGTTGTTGCCGGTTCGCAATAAAGAATTTTATCCCGAGGCTTTTAAAACAGCAAGCAGGTTACATTATTACAGCTCACTATTTAACAGCATAGAAATTAACAGTTCTTTCTACAAAGTGCCTATGGCTTCAACAATATTGAAATGGGCTGCCGACACACAGGATAACTTTAAATTTACTTTTAAGCTTTGGCGCGGAATTACGCATAACAAGGGATTGGCTTTTGATCCCCAGGCTATAGATGATTTTATGGAGCGAATTTCGGCGGTAGGCGATAAGAAGGGGTGTGTGTTGGTTCAGTTCCCCGGAAGCATAGGGCTGAGCTATCGCAGGGAAATTGAGCAGCTGTTAATGCAGGTCAGGCAGGCCGACCCCGGAAATGACTGGAAAACGGCCGTAGAGTTTCGTCAGGAAAGCTGGTATGTGCCTGACACCTATGATCTGCTGGAATCTTTAGGGATGGGAATAGTAACGCACGATAAGTTGAGCCAGGGAGGGACATTTGTTGAATCTGAACTGGACTTCATATACCTGCGTTTTCATGGGCCAGAGGGAAACTATAAAGGGAGCTATGACGATAATTTTTTATATGAGTACGCTGGTTACCTTAAAGAATGGCTGCTTGAAGGTAAACAGGTATTTACTTACTTTAATAACACGATGGGCAGCGCGATCGCTAACCTGGAGTTATTAAGGCATTATGTTATGGAAAAATAACCCCCTTTTAGCATTTACTTTAATTCAGATAACTGGTGATCGCACCGATGATGGTGTCTGGTATGGTTTCGCAATTGGTATTCTC
>CAMLDJ010000080.1 GCA_946478755.1 uncultured Pedobacter sp.
TAACAGGCCGAAAAAAATCAATTTAACTGATCACCTAAATTATAGGATTCATGGCAAGAGTAACCAGGGGAATATTGGGCCGGTAGCCGAATGTTTTATATGAAGTGGATAAGCCAAAATGGTTGCCCCTCATCACCATTCGCATAATGGATATAATAACCTAAGCATGAACAAATCATAGGGGCCAATTCAATTGGCGAGCAGGAGCTCAATTCAGTGTGGTTTAGTATTTGTTCCTGTATTGTTTGACATTACAAAAACAGATGATCCCTCCCCAACTTTTTGCTTAATCCCAAAGCTATGTTTTTAACCCCGGCTCCACAACTTTTGGTATTGATCCCAGACAGCTTTTGAATTTTATGCATACAATTGAGTTAGTCTGTACAGGAAGAATTCTATGTTTTTCACGCCTCTAAACAGATTCCTGAATGCCTTTATCTTGGCATTAAATGATTTACTTCGTAGCTGCTTCGCGGTCCGCTGAAGCATTTGTAGATCTGTTGTCAAAGTAGTTCAATATGGTTTAGTAATGGTTCTGTATTGACCTTGCAATAGTATTGAAGGCTTTGAATCCAGTCTGTCTTACTTTCTCGTGCCATTTGGCCAGATTGGCCAATCCGAAGACCTTGTCTTTTGTATTTTCAAAGTCTGGCTGAGCCCTATACTGAGCCAGTACGCTGTTTTAAGATCAGGATACCTTTCGAATCAGAGTTCAGCACGATCCTTTGGATCAATGCCAATGTTTTAAAGTAATTAAGCCCCTTTTTACAAATTTGCCCCTCTCAATAAATGAGATTATCCCCTTAAAAGCAAATTATGGGCGTTTACTTTTGAACAAGCTTTTATTCAAACAATAACAGCGAAACCAATTATAAGTCTATTCCTGTTTTTGGGGTTGTACGTATCACACATTTACGCTTCGTACATCATCTAAAGCAACCGATAAAGATACTGAAAATTAATATCTCTATTTGATCATAGGAAGATGAGAAGAACCAATTACTAACCATAAACCCCTAACAGACGAAAAAAGCAAAAAAGACCAACATTGTCCCACAAGAAAGTTGTTGCCAAAAGGATTTGGAAATTTTGGCAATAACATTCGAATTTATAATGAAAGAACTAACCAATTTTATAAACTAAATAACAATTATGTCGAACAAATACCAATTTTATGGTAAGGCTAAAAGCATTTTTATGCCGGCTTTATTATTCTTATTTTTGATTTCGCCAATACTAACCTTTGCGCAGTCAAGAGTCTTAACAGGAAAAATCGTTGATGCATCTACTTCCGACCCGCTGATTGGGGTTTTGATAAAAGTAAAAGGTGGCAAAGTAGCAACCAGTACCGATGTAAACGGAGCTTTCCATATCCAAGTTAGTAACAACACGATATTGGAAATAAGCTATATCGGATATGTGTCTCAAAGTATTGCAGTGGGCGATAAGCCTGAACTTACGGTAAGTTTAGAAAATGAAGTTAAAGGTTTAAATGAAGTTGTTGTAGTGGGTTACGGAACTCAAAAGCGTTCCGATATTACTGGTTCTGTAGCTTCCGTTCCAAAAGACAGATTATCGAAATTGCCGGTGAATAATGTCTTACAGGCTATTCAGGGAGCAGTGGCCAATGTTACGGTATCTCAATCCTCTTCTATTCCCGGCGATGCCCCTTCCACACAAGTAAGAGGACGTAACTCAATTAATGCATCTTCAGAGCCTTATGTGGTCGTTGATGGTATTCCGCTTTCACGAACTGATGGATCAATAAATGACATCAACCCGAATGATATCGAATCTGTAGAAATATTGAAGGACCCGTCTGCGGTGGCAATTTACGGCGTTAATGGATCAAATGGGGTAATATTGATTACCACTAAAAGAGGTTCAACCGGCAAGCCTGCTATAAAATACTCTACCTACGCGGGGACAGAAGAAGCTACGCATATTCTCGAACCCGTTTCTCCGGAAGAGTTACTAAACCGATATGCCGAATATTCAAGAATAACAAATACAAGTTTATTTAATGGAGGACCTGTACGGAACCAGTTCGAATTTGATAATTATAAGAATGGAGTTACCACCGATTGGTTAGATGCCGTAATGCAAACAGGTGTAATCCAGAATCATAATCTTAGCTTATCGGGCGGAAGTGAAAATGCCAAATACTTTGTTTCTACAGATTATCTTGGTCAAAAAGGTGTGTTAAAAGGATATAATTATAAACGTTATTCGTTTCGAGCAAACACGGATTTTAAACCAACAAAATATCTTTCTGTTGGAACATCCACATTTGTTGTGGCACATAACAAAGATGGCGGAAGGGCCAATTTAATGCAGGCGGCAGCCATGAGCCCTTATGCAAAGATGTATAATGATGACGGCACCTTAACGCAGTATCCAATGTATTCGGAACAATTATGGGCTAACCCTTTGCTACAAACAACTACAGATCCAGAAAGACGTCAGTTCAATTTATCGTTAAATGGTTATGGAGAAGCAGACTTTGGTAAAATTGCAAGCGCATTAAACGGACTGAAATACAAGTTCAATGCTGGCTATTCCTATGTCCCGGTAAGAGATAATGAATACCAAGGCAAATCGGTTTATAACCTTACTGGGTTTGGACGAATCACAAACAAAGAAACACAATCCTATACCATGGAGCATATCTTGACATATAATAAAGATATTGCTAAGCATCATTTTGATGTTACTGGTCTATATGCGCTGAAAAGCAAACACTGGCAAGAGTCTGTAGCCACCGGGCAAGTATTTCCAAACGATGATTTAGGATGGGGTAACTTAGAATCATCCTCCACTCAAACGGTATCATCGCAAGCTGATCTTTATCGTTCAGTCTCACAAATGGGGCGTTTAAACTACTCGTACGATAGCCGCTACATGTTTACATTTACGGTCCGTAGAGATGGAGCTTCTGTATTTGGGGCTAATAATAAGTACGGTACTTTTCCTTCTGCCGCCGTAGCGTGGAATATCCACAACGAAGCTTTTATGAAAAAATATCAGGATGTGTTAAATAACATTAAGTTAAGAGTTTCATATGGTGTTTCGGGTAACGAGGCAATTGGAATATACCAGACACTTGCATTGATGAACTCAGGTTCACTTACAATGCAAGGAAAATCAAACACAACTTTGAGAGTGCAATCTCGTATGGGAAATGACGACTTAAAATGGGAAAGGACAACAGGGTTTAATACGGGTATCGATTTCGGACTCTGGAATAACCGGATAAACGGGAGTGTAGATTTTTATAAAACTCATACCAATGATATGTTACTATTACAAAGACTTCCAAGATTAACTGGCTACGCAGATGTGTGGTCAAATATTGGCGAAGTTGCAAATACAGGATTCGATGTAACTCTAAACACAAAAAATATCAACAAGGAAGACTTTGCTTGGTCAACCACTTTTGTGTTCTCTACCAATAAGAACAAAATTGTAGACGTTTACGGTGATGGTAAAGATGATCTTGGAAACCGTTGGTTTATTGGACGGCCGGTAGGGGTAATATACGACTACACAAAGGTAGGAATCTGGCAAGCAGATGAGATTGCATCGGGCGCCAACAAAGGTTGGGATGACGTTGCGTTAGCTGGAGATTTGAAATTGGCCGACATCAGTGGTCCTAATGGCGTTCCAGACGGAAAGGTTGATGATAACGACCGTTCGGTTTTAGGCCAAACTTCACCGAAATGGACAGGCGGTATTACCAATACATTCACATATAAAGATTTTGCTTTAAGTGTTTTCATTAATACAGTTCAGGGCGCTTTGCGTAATAATCCACAAATTGGTGGTGCATCGGACGAAATGGGGCGTAGGAGCACCCCGGCTGCTTTAGGGTATTGGACACCAGAAAACCAAAGTAATGAATGGAGATCTTTAGGAAATCATTCTAACAGCCACGGCTATGGTTTTCCAGAAAATTCCAGCTACATCCGCTTAAAAGATATTACACTTAGTTATAGTTTGCCACAAAGCTTTGCTGGCCGGATAGGCATAGGCGGGGCACAATTATATGCAAGCGGTCGCAATTTGTACACCTGGACGAATTGGCTGGGTTGGGATCCAGAATCGCGTGACGTTCCACGCGGTGGTACCGACGATCAACTTAATTATCCAATGGTTCGTAGCTTAATTTTAGGTCTTAACTTAACGTTTTAATATCATGAAATTCAACATAAAAAGAAATTATATAATGCTTGCTTTGGTTGCGTTAGTCGCTACCTCTTGTAAGGACAGTTTTTTGGAAGAAAAGCCATATTCAAGCTATCAGGCCGGAGTTAGCGATCCGTCAACCATCGAAAATCAGGTGCTGGGATTGCATCACACTTTCGCTGAATTGTGGGGCTGGAGTGGAAGACAAGGTTTTCTATCTTGTTGGCAGATAGGAACCGATGTTGCCAGCGCTGGTGCTACAGAGGGTGTAGAAAACCCTTTTTATCAGTATGCCGATCTTAACCCCGAAAATGCAGGTGTAGGTTATTTATGGCAGAAATGTTACGAATTCATCAACAACGCAAATATTATTATAGCGTCAGTAGGTGATAGCAACCCAAAAGCTGCTGCTGAAGCCAAATTTTTTAGGGCTTATGCTTATAATATATTGGTAACATTATGGGGCGATGTGCTTTTGATCAAAGAACCAATTTCTGCACCTACATTTGATAATGTCCGTAAGCCAGTTGCAGAAGTAAATAAGCTAATTGATGAAGATCTTACTTATGCTATAGCAAACCTTCCAAATGTTGGTGAAGCAGCAATGCAGGCTCGAATTAATAAAGACATGGCTCGTCAACTTGCTGCAGAAGCGTATCTACGTATGGGCATGAGTGATAATAGTTTTTTTGCAAAAGCGGAAAGCATGACCAATGATATTATCGGAGGTGGAAAATATCAACTTATTGAAAATAGATACGGAAAATATCTTGCCGAAGGGGGTGATTATTATAGAGATATGTTCCGCCAAGGGAATATGCGCCGTTCTCAAGGAAATACTGAAGCCATATGGACATTCGAAATGGAATATAACCGTGATGTAAGCGGTGGTACTATTGACAATCCTCAACATAGAAGGGTTTGGCAACCAGCTCTTCACAAATGGGATGGAATGGTCAATTCCGATTCATTAGGTGGTCGTGGGAATGGCCGTTTACGCCTTAGCAACTTTATGAAATATACTGTTTGGAGTGGCCTCAATGGCGATATTAGAAATAGCAATTATAACATTCGCCGTACTACTAATTATAATAGACCAGGTTTCAGTGCGCAAATAGGGATTGATGCAGATGGTTACCGTGTTGATAAGGCTAGTGCTTCAGCAGTGCAGGTAGTAACCATAAAAACCGGGGACAAAGTTGTTCCTTTCCGTACAGATAGTTTAGAGGTTTGGTATCCTTACCCAACTAAATGGGGAGGTTATGATCCTACTGATGATTTCGGTTATGCTTTGGTTAGAGATTGGCCGATGATGCGCTTTAGTGAAACATATTTGCTAAGAGCTGAGGCTAGATTTCGTCAAAATAATCTTCAAGGTGCTGCAGATGATATCAATAAATTAAGAGACAGAGCCTTCAAAATCAGTCGTGTAGCCACCGGAAACCCAAATCAAGGAAAGGTAAGTTCTTCGGATATTACCATTGATTTTATTTTGGATGAACGGGCCCGGGAATTGATATCTGAGGAAAATAGACGCATTACATTAGTTCGTGCCGGTAAGTTGAAAAGTCGTTTGGCACTGAATGGAGATACAGGGCCAGGCAATAAAATAATAACTGGATTCCAGGATTATAATATACTGTTACCTATTCCTCTTAGCGAGATTCAATTGAATAATAAGCAAGGAAAATCATTAGTACAAAATACAGGATACAGCGGAGCTGATTAGAAATTAGCCATCAAACTGCGCAAAGTTATAGGGCAGTTTGATGATCTTGTTTCTCCTTTTTCTGCGATGGCCAGACCGTAGCCAATTGGTCAACCTGCCAATGGAAAGAGAAAAATGTAGTGTCAGACAATTTATAAAACGAATTAATTAGAGCTGGTTTAATTAATAGGCTAACCTTAAGGATTCTTAAAAAATACTTAAGGTTAGCTTTTTAATGATTGTTTCTTTAAAATTCAATAACAAAAAGTAATTTCAACAAATCGTTACGACGCCTTTGATTATTTAGTAATAAATTTCATGAAAAAAACAAACCAATTGCTGATCTGCCTTTTATTTTTTGTAGGGTTAAATGATACAGCTTTTGCCCAACAAAACGAATGGGAAAATCCATTAAAAATCGAAGAAAACAAAGAACAGCCACATGCGACATTTATGTTGTTTGATAAACAGCAAGATTTAATCGCTGATGATTATAGCAAGTCACCATATTACAAATTGCTCAATGGCGACTGGAAATTCAATTATGTAGATCAATATAAAAAACGTGACCTAAAATTTTATAGTACAGATCTTAATGATAAGGATTGGAAAAACATTCCGGTTCCTTCCAACTGGGAATTAGAAGGATTTGGGACGCCAATTTATACAAACATTGTTTACCCATTTCCTAAAAATCCGCCCTTTGTTGGCGAAAATAACCCAGTGGGCACTTATCGTATGCATTTTAAAGTTCCAAAAAACTGGGATAATAGAGAGGTTCTATTGCATTTTGGCTCCATAACAGGCTATGCACAGGTTTACGTAAATGGTAAAAAAGCCGGAATGACCAAAGCTTCTAAATCACCGGCAGAGTTTAACATTACCTCCCTGTTAAAAGAAGGCGATAATTTATTGGCCGTTCAGGTGTTTCGTTGGCATGATGGTAGTTATTTAGAAGATCAGGATTTTTGGCGTTTGAGTGGAATTGAGCGTGATGTTTACCTTTTTTCCTTACCTAAAGTATCGCTTTGGGATTTCTTTGTAAAGTCGGAATTAGACAATCAGTACAAAAATGGAGTTTTAAGTGCCACGGTAGATGTCCGCAAGTTTCAGAACAGCGATGTAAACAACGTAAATGTAGAACTTAGTGTGCTGGATGCAACCGGAAAAACAGTTTTCAAACAAAAAGGAAATACCAATATAAATTCAGCTATTAACCAACTTTCGTTTTCGGGCAACATCAAGAATGTAAATAAATGGAGTGCAGAAACACCTTATCTGTACGATTTGATTTTGAAGTTGAGCGATCAAAATGGCAATTCTTTGGGAATTTCGGGCTTAAAAATTGGCTTCCGTAAAGTCGAGATTAAAAACGCCAGGTTAATGGTAAACGGTGTGCCAGTTTACATTAAAGGAACGAACAGGCATGAGCATGATGTGGTAAAGGGACATGTGCCGGTTAAAGAAACTTTGATCAAAGATATGGCCTTGATGAAACAGTTTAACCTCAATGCAATCCGTACAAGCCATTACCCTAATGATCCTATAATGTTAAAACTGGCAGATAAATACGGTTTTTACTTAGTTGACGAGGCCAATATTGAAATACACGGTATGGGCGCATCTTTGCAGGGCAGGTTTGACGAAAGCGTACATCCGGCATATTTGCCGGAATGGGCACCGGCTATATCAGACAGGATACACCGCATGTTAGAACGGGATAAAAATCATCCATCAGTAGTTGTTTGGTCAATGGGTAACGAGTGCGGGAACGGACCGGTTTTTCACGATGCCTATAAGTGGATTAAACAGCGTGACAATAGCCGGTTGGTGATGTTTGAGCAGGCAGGTGAAGATGTAAATACAGATATTGTTGGGCCGATGTATCCGGGCATTGGAAGCATGAAAAACTATGCTGCTTCTGGCAAAACCCGTCCGTATATCATGTGCGAATATTCGCATGCAATGGGAAATAGTAACGGTAATTTTAAAGAATACTGGGACATTATCAAAAACAGTAAAAATATGCAGGGCGGGTTTATTTGGGACTGGGTGGACCAGGGACTTAAAACGCAAACAGCGGACGGAAGAACCTTTTACGCTTATGGTGGAGACTTAGGCGGGTATATGCTACAGAATGATGAAAATTTTTGTGCAAATGGTCTGATTTCTGCAAATCAGATTCCTCATCCCGCATTGTTTGAGGTTAAAAAAGTTTACCAGAACATTAACTTTACTGCAAAAGACCTTAATAGAGGTTTAATTACTGTAAAAAACGATTTTGACTTTAGCAGTTTAGACAATTATAATTTCCGTTGGGAAATTATAAACAACGGCGAAAAAGTTAAGGAGGGCACTTTTAAATTAAGTTTAGCTCCTCGCGAACAGAAAGATGTGAAATTAGAATTGCCGGTTTATAAACTTAAACCGGGGCAAGAGCTGTTCTTGAATATATATTCCTATACCACAAAAGCGACAGACATGATTCCCGACACTCATGAAATTGCCCGCGAACAGTTTAAATATGCAAATGATTTTTATGCCTTTAAACAAACTGAAGGCAACTTGCAATTTAAAAACGAGAATGGTAGACTTTCTTTTAGTTCGGGATCAATTAACGGAGAGTTTGATGTTGTGAAAGGTGTTTTCACTCGTTATCAGATAGATAAGGGCTTAAGAATTTACCACTTTCCGGAGCCTTATTTCTGGAGAGCACCAACCGATAACGATTTTGGAAATGGAATGCCCGAAAAGTTAGGAGTTTGGAGAACGGCACACACTCATAAATCGGTTAAGGATGTAGCGGTGGGTAAACAAGGTAATGATGGTTTGCCGATAACTGTAACCTATCAGTTAGAAAACATTGATGTTCCTTACACTATAAACTACCTGATACAGAACGATGGTGCTGTTAAAGTAACTGCATCAATAGATATGGCAGGCAGGGAACTTCCGGAAATGCCTCGTTTTGGAATGCGCATGGATTTGCCTGCCAAATATGACAATTTAACTTATTACGGAAGAGGTCCCTGGGAAAATTACAGGGACAGAAATACATCTGCGTTTGTTGGTCTGTACAAAGATAAAGTTGACAACCAATTCACCTGGACCTATATCCGCCCGCAAGAAGCTGGATATAAAACCGATGCCCGTTGGATAAAATTAACGGATGATAACAACGGCGGACTTTTGGTTAGAGGCTATCAGCCAATTTGCTTTAGCGCTTTAGATGTTAGAACCGAAGATTTAGATCCTGGAAACAACAAAAAGCAACAGCATCCAACAGATATAAAAAAATCAAACAGTACCATTTTACATATTGATTTAGCTCAAAGAGGCGTTGGTGGGGATAACAGCTGGGGAGCATATCCCCATCAACAATATCTTTTAAAGGATAAAAAATATAGCTTCACCTATAGCATAAAGATAGTAAAGTAGACTTTGATGAGTTGGTTTGTGGCCCATCCAAATGTTATTTGGATGGGTTTTTATTTCCTGTATTAGATTTTATAATCTTAGATTATAGGCATTAAATTGACATTTATTATTAAATTACAATTTCGATAATAAAACCAATATGCGTCATCGCTGTAAATCTCTTGAGCTGATCTGTTTTTTCCTAGTTTGTTTTTTTTCAGATACGCTTTTTGCGCAACAAATTTCAAATATCGAAAGTTTAAGGATTGAGGATGGCTTGTCTAATAATTCCGTTCGTATTATTTTTCAGGATCACGCCGGTTATATCTGGGTTGGTACGCATGATGGTTTAAACCGATATAATGGGTACGAATTTGAAGTTTTCAGAAATAAGATTGATGATAGCACTTCTATCCCTCATAATTTTGTTTATGCTATAGCAGAGGGAGAAAGCGGAAACTTATATGTAGGGACAGGACAGGGCGCGACTTTATATAATCCATTATCTCGGATATTTTCTCCTGTTTACTTAAAGCGTTATCAGAACAATTCGTTAGAAAAGATAGAATACTCAATAAATACTATCAAAGCCGATAAAAACCATACAATTTATATCGGCACCAACGGCGGAGCGCTACTGGTTAAAACTCCTTCACAAAAAAATTGTAGCCAAATTCCCTTAAAAACAGGTTCTACAATTTCTACAGCCTATAGTGTATCCGCTATAGATTTTGATAACGACGGACGCATAGTGGTTTTCGTAAGCGATGTTGGGCTTTTTTATTATCAACCCGAAACCCAAAAATTAATTGCCCTGAGCACAGAGAAAAAAGATATTACAGCGTTGGTGGTAGATCGCCAAGGCGACATCTGGGTTGGTAGCGAGTCCGGAATTTATAAATACCATCCCGGTAACGGAAAATGGACAAGAGGTACGCAAAATTCTTATTTATTAATGAATCAAGTATCAAGCCTTTTACTAGATAAAAACAACAAATTATGGGTT
The DNA here is from genome assembly GCA_946478755.1 of uncultured Pedobacter sp. The sequence goes on from CAMLDJ010000080.1 coordinate 10,317, forward strand.
GGTTTGCCTGGTAAAGGATTAGTCGTTTTAAACACCAAAGACGATACATCGGTACTTTTGCAAAGCGGACATACCAACTCTAGTTTAACTAGCCAATCGGTTAGCAGTATTTTTCAGGATAGAGAAGGACGTAAATGGATAGCCACCTTAAACGGAGGAATCAATATTGTTCAGCCTCGTCATTCAAAGTTTAAAACCGTTGCAAATAATCCTTTTGATTCAAACAGTCTTACTTCGAATTTTGCCTCTACTTTTTATGAGGATGCACAAAAAAACTTGTGGATAGGTACAGAAAGCAATGGTTTTAGCGTATGGAAGCGGCAAACCAACCACTTTGAAAATTTTAATTATCAAACAAACCGCAATTCGTTAAGCAACAATTGGGTAACTTCTATTAAACAGGATTATCTGGGGAATATGTGGATCGCTACTTTCGGTGGCGGTATTAATAAGTTTAACCCACAAACGCGGCAGTTTAGATATTATACCTGCTATAATCCGGAGTTGGGCTTAAATAACCGAAATGTTCTGCAGTTATATGAGGATAAACAGAAAGAATTATGGGCGGCTACATATGGTGCAGGCAGGCTATATAAGTATAACCGTAATAAAGATAAATTTGAAGTTTTTGACCAGCGGCTAACTGATATTTATTTTTTAACCGAAGACCAAAAAGGAAATTTTTTAGTCGGCAATGCGAATCAGCTAATTAAAATTGATAGAGTTTCAAAAAAGCACAGGTTTTATGAGATAGGCAAGCCCGTACGGGCAATTTACCGTGATGGCGAAGGGCAACTTTGGCTAGGTACAGAAGGGGGAGGCTTGCTAATGTTTGATCTTTCTTCGGGAAAGATCACAAAAAGATTTTCTACCAATGATGGACTCTCCAATAACTCTGTACTAAGTATTTTAGAAGATGATCATCAAAATCTATGGATGAGTACTTTTAAAGGACTCAATAAGTTTAATATAAGATCAAAAAAAATAACCAACTACTACCAGGAAGATGGCTTGCAAAGTAACCAGTTTTTTTATCGGTCGGCAGATAAATTAAGCACCGGAGAAATGACTTTTGGCGGTGTAAAGGGCTTTAATATATTTTATCCGGATAGTATTAAAGCAATAAATACGGTGCAACCGCTATATATTACCACCATAAAAGTACATGGCAAACCTATTAGCGGTAATAGTGAGTTTGTTGAAGAAACCACGGGCAATTCAATCAGCGCTTTACGATTGCCTTATACTGATGCTGTTATTTCTGTTGATTTTGCGACGTTAGAATATACATCGCCAGGTTCAATCCAATATGCGTATTATTTGCAAGGTTGGGATAAAGGATGGAATTACTCCGGCAAAGTGCGTTCTGCCAATTATACTAATTTACATGAGGGGCATTATGTTCTGCATATTAAATCTACTAACGTCGCCGGAATATGGAATAGTAAAGAAAAACTGCTGAAGGTTACTGTTTTACCTCCTTGGTGGCGTACTTGGTGGGCTTATCTTTTGTATTTGCTGGTTATATTCCTATTGGTAAGAAAATTTGTTCTTTATCAGCGTGATAAAGAAAGGCTGAAATTTCAAATTCAATTAGCCGACGGTAAAATGGCGCAGGAGAAAGAATTGCATGACCGTAAACTTTCATTTTTCACTCATATTTCACATGAATTTAGAACACCGCTGACATTAATTATCAATCCAATTCAGGAATTTTTAAATAGTAAATCGCGTCAGGTTGAAACCAAGGAACTTATCGTAGTTTATAGAAACGCCCGTAGGTTGTTAAGTCTGGTAGATCAGTTATTGCATTTCCAGAAAGCTAATCCAGATAAACTGAAAGTAAGCCATTTCAATTTAGTTAATTTTTGTAAGGAAGTTTTTCTATGTTTTGTGCAACAGGCGAAATCTAAAGAAATAAAATTTGAATTTACGGCTTCGCAAGAAATCATTGAAGTCTTGGCGGATAAAGAAAAGTTAGAAATCGCAATTTTTAATTTGATATCCAATGCTTTAAAATATACCTCATCCGGCGGTTCAATAGAGGTTTCAATTGATGAAGAAGATGCGAATGTAAATATTAGCGTAAAAGATACCGGAATTGGAATTTCTGATGAAATAGGGGAAACTATTTTTAACAGGTTTTATCAGATTACCGATAAAGAAAATTGTAAAGGAGGCTTTGGCATCGGGCTGTATGTGGTTAAAGAGATTATGGAAAGTCATCGCGGCCAAGTGACCTACGCCAGTGTAAAAGGTGAGGGCACAATTTTCAACTTAAATTTACCAAAACAAGCAATTTTTGACGATATAGCGGTCGAATATTCCGGCAATACACCGATGCATACTGAGGAGCGTATACTGATCGAAGATACAGAAGAGATACAACCTGTTACAACTCGACCTAATGCTCCGGAAATCAATGTTGTTTCAGAAAAAAGCACAATTTTATTAGTTGATGATAATTTGGAAATCCGCAACTACATTAAAAGTATTTTTGAGGCCGACTATCATATTATGGAGGCGGAAAGTGCAGAGATCGCTTTTGAAATGATAGAGAATGAAATTCCAAATTTGGTAATCACCGATGTGGTGATGGGAGAAATGAGCGGAGTTGATTTATGTCAACGGATTAAAGAAGACAGTGCTTTAATGCATATTCCGGTAATCCTGCTAACATCCGGAACCACCGCAGAGCTTAAGCTTAAAGGAATTGAAAGCGGTGCCGACGATTTTATAACTAAACCTTTTGATAAGGGGATTCTGGTAGCCAGGGTGGCCAATCTTTTAAGGAGCCGACTTAATCTTCACCAGCATTTTTATAACCAGATAACGCTTAAAGCTGACGACTATTCAGTATCACCAGATTTAAAGAAATTTTTAGACAGCTGCATAGAAATTACAGAAAAGCATTTGGATGATAAAGATTTTTACGTAAAACAGCTGGCAGATGAATTGGATATGAGCCACTCTGCGCTTTACAAAAAAGTAAAACTCATTTCTGGTAAGTCTGTTAATGAGTTTATCCGCTTTATCAGATTGCGGAAAGCAGCCCAACTTTTTATCGATACGGATTGCAAAGTAAATGAAGGAGCTTACCAGGCAGGTTTTAATGATATAAGGTATTTTAGAGAGCAGTTCGCCAAAGTGTTTGGAATGAATCCTTCTGAGTATATCCGTACCTACCGAAAGGTTGGAAACAAAACTTACAAGATTGGAAAAAAGTTCAGAAATAGTAGTAAATACAATACTTCCCTAACATTGGACAGCTGATTAAATTCTTGAATTTAAGAGTTGAAAAATGAAAAATAGCTTAGAAAATTCAGTCCGGTTACTACTCAAGACTCTTTATTGTTCAGCAAGATTCGAAATTACTTTTGGCGCAATCAATTTTTCCAGTTCCTGAGAACAATAATGGGTTTTATGGCCGATAAGTGGAATCCAAAATTTAACAGATAGCAGATAGGTGTGGTTGCCCGTTGATGTTGACTCCAACGGCGATATTTTAATCAGTGGAAAGAAAAATGGTCTACTACTGAATAGCTCGAAAAGCAGTTACTATTTTATCCCCCCAAAAATCCTATTATACCTACGCTAATTTAGTTTAAAATAGACTTTCTTAGATGCTTGGGAAAACAGCCAATTAAACCTAGTATTGATAATAATAAATAGTGCCTATAATTAAACCATACATAAGTTTGTCCTGCAACTACCACAGTATAAAATGATAGATTTTAATAAAATAAAGGAAAAACCCAGCCTACGATTGTCCTGCGATTTCAAAGTCATTACAGTAATTGTATTGCTTTTTTTGATCTCAAGACCTTCATTCAGTCAAAATGTTTGGTCGTACGGAAAAGTTGAAAAACAGCCCGATGCTTTTACCACGCCTTTAGATTATCAGTTAAGCCCATATACGGGCATGAGTCGGGAACATTGGAAACAGGCTGGTCATTATTTGCTCTCAGGTGCGTTCTCTTATATCCATACTTTGGATGACCCGATGGAGTTTCTCAAACAGCCAGGTAAAAGCTATCCAAAAGACGATTCGCCCAATGCAACAGAAAAACTGGAAGGTTTATGTCGCACTATGTTCATCGCTACACCTTTATTAAAGGAAAATCCAAATCTTAAATTAAATAATATTTCAGTTGCAGCTTATTACCGCCATCAGCTTACGCGTTTGCTTGACTCAAATACAAATATTTACGTGCCTCATTTAAAGAAAAACGGAGGGCCAAGCCAAACTTCGGTAGAATTTGGCGGTTTAGCGGTCTCCTTATTTGCGGCGCCGGAAGTTTATTGGAAACCTTTACCACAAGCGGTTAAAGATTCTTTGGCAAATACCATGTTAAGTTACGGCAACGGCCCAACCATAGGCATGAACTGGCGTTTCTTCAATATTTTTATTCTTAGTTTTTTCAAAAGCCAAGGCTATCAAATCCGAGAAGATTACTTAAAAGAACTGTTGCAACAAACCTTAAAACAATACGATGGGCAAGGGTGGTATAACGATAGTCCGTACTACGATTATTACAGTATGTGGGCCTTTCAAATGTACGGCACTTTATGGTCGCAGTTTTATGGGAATAAGTATGAGCCGGAGATCGCCAAGCAATTCCATACTAATCTAGAAAGTTTAAGCCATAATTATCCGCTAATGTTTGGCCATAACGGCGAAATGATTATGTGGGGACGAAGCATTACCTACAGAATGGCGGCCGCAGTGCCTTTTCCAATGATGGGTTTTTTGAACAACCCTAAAATTAATTATGGTTGGATGCGGCGGATAGCATCTGGAACCATGCTACAGTTTTTGCAGAACCCCGATTGGATGAAAGACAGCATCCCAAAATTAGGGTTTTATGGAGCTTTTGAACCCGGAATTCAACCTTATAGTTGCCGAGGAAGTGTTTTTTGGATGGGTAAATTATTTTTAGGCTTACTTGTTCCGCAGGATAACGCTTTTTGGAACGCCACAGAAAACGGAGGCGCTTGGGATAAAGAATTTGAGAGGGGAAAAGTTTATAACCATTTTTTAGAGGGTTCGAAAATATTGATGACCAACTATCCGGGAATTGGCGCATCGGAAATTAGAGCTTGGTGCAACGAAAAAAAAGTGGGTTATTATCAGGGTACAGAAAACTATAACCGTTTATCTTATAATAGCGCTTTCCCGTGGCAAGCCGACGGTAAACAGGGTGAAGTTGCTATGAATTATGTTTTCGAAAATGCCAAAGGCGATTGGGAAGCCTTGCGAATGTTCTCTTTTGACAGGTACGATGACGGGGTTTATTATCGGAAAGCTGTTTTAGCTTCGGACACTTCTGTAAAAATTAACCTCGCAGATATTACGCTTCCAAACGGAATTTTACGTGTCGACAGTTTTAATGGAAGCCATTCTATAAAGGCAAGATTGGGTCATTATGCACTTCCGCAAATTGATAAACCAATACAAACTACCATTAAAAAAGTGCAAGGTAATGCAGTGAAGATCATTGATAATGGAATTTACCAGTTAGCAATGGTCCCTGTATCCGGATGGAAAAATACGGAATTTGTTGACGCGGAAGGCCTGAATCCTGTTAAAGAAAACAGCACCACAATTGATGCCACTGCCACTTTAAATCCAGATAAAAGCTCCACTTATAGCGTGTTGATGCTTTGGAAAAAATCGGGCGAAAAGTGGAGTGAAAAGGAGTTGATGCCACTGAAAAACTATAAGGTTTTGCAAAGTGGCGAGGTAACCTTTAGCTTAAACGACCATGTTGAAACAATTAGATACAGCTTTTAATTTAAGATATGTCTGCTATTGTTTCTCAAATGTTTAAAATGAAAAACCGTCTTTCGACAGAAAGAGAAATATAAAAATTGTAAGAATAAATATGAGAAAAGAGCTATTAATTTCATTAGGCTTGCTAATCGGTTTCATGGCCAATGCCAGCCCCAAAAAAACGCGGATAGAAGGACAAGAGCAACGCAAGTTTATGTTTGAGACCATGCTGAAAATTGCTGACCCGGTTTTACATGCTTTAAGTCAAAACCAATTGAAAGCAAAAATGCCAGTTGAATCGGCTCCGGGACAAGAAGCTGGCAGACGGGAAGTCACTTACTTAGAAGCTTTCGGCAGATTAATAGGGGGAATGGCGCCTTGGTTAGAACTCGGTGCTGATAACACTACGGAAGGCAAGCTCAGAGAAAAATATATTCTGCTGGTTCGCAAGTGCATCCATAACGCAACGGATTCAACTTCTGCTGATTATATGAATTTTACAAAAGGCGGACAACCAGTGGTGGATGCTGCCTTTTTCGCTCATGCTTTATTAAGAGCGCCGGAACAGTTATGGGAACCTTTAGATGCCAGAACAAAAGCCAACGTTGTCCGCGAGTTGAAAGCTTCAAGGGTGATTACGCCTTATTATAGCAATTGGCTTTTGTTTAGTGCGATGATTGAAACAGCAATTAGCAAGTTTGATAACGGAGCAGATTTTATGCGGATCGATTACGCCATAAAATCGCACCAGAATTGGTATTTGGGCGACGGAGTGTATGGCGATGGTCCCGGTTTTCACTGGGATTATTATAACAGTTTCGTCATTCAGCCGATGTTGCTAGACATTTCCAATATCGCTTTTCGTGATAAAGGTTTGCACCAAAAATTTTTAACAAGAGCTACCAGATATGCGGCAATTCAAGAACGATTGATTTCTCCTGAAGGAACCTACCCGCCAATTGGACGTTCTTTATGTTATCGTTTTGGCGCTTTTCAGTTGCTATCGCAAATTGCATTGCAAAAAGCGCTGCCAAAAGAAATTTCTCCAGAGCAGGTTCGTTGCGCTTTGTATACGGTTTTAAAAAACCAGATTGAAGCGCCGGGAACTTTTGATAAAAACGGCTGGTTAACAATTGGCGTTTACGGACATCAGCCGGGTTTGGGTGAGGTTTATATCTCTACCGGAAGTTTATACCTCTGTTCCCAAGTCTTCCTGATTTTGGGTTTACCCGCTGACGATCCTTTTTGGGTTAATCCAAATGCAGATTGGACACAGAAAAAACTTTGGAGCGGACAAAAAGTACAGATAGATCATGCTTTATCTCATTAGTATGAATATTTTCAGATACAGAATTTTAGGGATATCTTTCATTTTGATGGGATTTACTACGTTGTATGCGCAAATTCCATCCAAAATAAAAGTAGTTCCAGTTGCTGAAGCTTGGGCGGGTAATACGGTCAATACTGCTGTTTTTCGCAAAAATTCGCTGGTTACTTTTAAAAGCATGCAATACATCGCTTTTTATAATGCGGAAGGTTACGTGGTATTGGGCAAACGGAAAATCAGAAATTCAAAATGGACAATAAAAAAGACAAGCTACAAAGGCAATATAAAAGATGCGCATAATATTATCAGTATTATGGTTGACGGCGATGGATTTTTACATATCGCTTGGGACCATCATAACAACAAACTCCATTATGTAAAATCGATAAGTCCGGGTTCTTTAGAACTGGGTTTGCCGATACAAATGATTGGTTCCGATGAGGAAAAGGTATCATATCCCGAATTTTATAAGTTAAACAATGAAAACCTGCTGTTTTTTTATAGAGACGGAGGCTCGGGGAATGGAAATTTAGTAATGAACAGTTATGATGTTAAAACCAAAAAATGGACACGCCTGCAAAATAATCTGATTAGTGGCGAAGGAATAAGAAATGCTTACTGGCAAGCCTGTATAGATAAATTTGGCACTGTCCACATTTCTTGGGTTTGGCGAGAAAGTCCTGATGTCGCAAGCAATCATGATATGGCTTATGCTTGTTCTAAAGATGGCGGATTAACGTGGGAAAACTCAAAAGGAATTAAATATCAACTTCCAATCACGGAATCTACTGCAGAGTATGCGGTTAAAATCCCGAAAAACCACGAACTCATTAACCAAACTTCAATGGCATGCGATGAAAATGGTAATCCTTTTATAGCTACTTATTGGCGAGATAATGATACAGATATTCCCCAGTATCACCTCATATATCATGCTGATGGCGAATGGAAAATCCGTAATTTAAATTTTAGGAAAACACCATTTAGTTTAAGTGGCGGAGGAACAAAAAGCATCCCGGTTTCTCGTCCGCAGGTTTTGGTAAAGGGGAAAGGCAGCAATGCATCGGTTCTACTCATCTTTAGAGACGAAGAACGTGGAAACAAAGTATCGGCTTTGAGCTTAAAAAGCGTTGCGGATGCTAAATGGAATATTTTTGATTTAGGTACACAAGATATAGGCTCTTGGGAACCAACCTATGATACCGAGCTATGGAAAAGCAGTTTCAAACTAAGTCTTTTTTTACAACGTACAGTTCAAAAAGACGGAGAAGGCTTAACTCAAACTCCCCCGCAATGGATAAATGTATTAGAACTCAAACCTCACTTTTAAAAGTCGATTAAATATAGTATGCGATTAAAATCAATTTTAATTTTTTGCCTAGCGATGTCTTTTTTAGGCTGTGCCTCTAAAAAAAGCAAACCGTCTAACGCAAACATTTCTAAGGATCATGTTCTGGAATTAATAAATAGAGTAAATACCTATTGGCAGCAAAATCACCCGCAACCGGGAAGATCATTTTGGGATAATGCAGCTTACCATACCGGAAATATGGAGGCATATCAGTTAACAAAAAATCCGGCGTACAAAGCATATTCAGAAAAATGGGCGCAAAAAAATAATTGGAAAGGCGCTACATCAGATAACAAAGCCGAGTGGAAATATAGTTATGGTGAAAAGCCTGTGAATGTGCTTTTTGGCGACTGGCAAATTTGTTTCCAAACCTATATTGATTTGTATAATTTGGATGAGGTTAAAGATCCAAAAAAAGTAGCCAGGGCTTTGGAAGTAATGCAATACCAAATGAGTACGCCAAATAATGATTATTGGTGGTGGGCAGATGGTTTGTATATGGTTATGCCTGTAATGACCAAGCTTTACAAGCTTACCGGCGACGAAAAATTCTTGGATAAACTGTATGAATATTTCCTATATGCAGATAATTTGATGTTTGATAAAGACGCACATTTGTACTATCGTGATGCAAAATATATTTATCCTAAACATCAAAGTGTAAATGGTTTAAAG
>CAMLDJ010000081.1 GCA_946478755.1 uncultured Pedobacter sp.
AATAAAAGCAGGAGTATCTTTACATAAAACAGTGGTTTTACCGAGAAACTTGTCGCCATAATCCATCAGAAAATCAACCAGCTCAGGCTTGGTATGCGGCGTTGGAATAATCTCAAGTAATCTTAAATAGCGTGGCGGATTAAAAAAATGGGTGCCGCAGAAGTTTGCTTTAAAATCTTCTGAACGGCCTTCGGCCATCAAATGGATCGGTATACCCGATGTATTTGAGGTAACCAGCATACCTGGCCTGCGATATTGTTCTACCTGTTCAAAGATTTTTTTCTTGATATCCAGGTTTTCTACCACAACCTCAATGATCCAGTCATAGTCTGCAATCCTGGCCATATCATCTTCAAAGTTCCCCGTAGTGATCTTGTTCAAAACGTTTTTGGAATAAACAGGAGAAGGGTTGCTTTTGACGGCGTTTAGCAATGCCGTATTTACAATAGTATTCTTATCGCCCTCTTTAGCCGGAATATCCAGCAAAAGCACCGCTACCCCTATATTTGCAAAATGACAGGCAATACGGGAGCCCATAATCCCTGAGCCCAGCACTGCTACTTTATTTATCTTCTTGTTTATCATATACGGGAAATTTATAGGCCAATGTAAGTTTGTTCAATTTTTGCAGGGTCACCATCAGGTTATTTTTTTCAGTTGAACTCAGGCTCTTACCCAGATACTCATTGAACGCGATCACAACGCCCTTTGCCATGTGCCTTTTTTCATAACCAAGATCAGTCAGATAAACCTTTACAGAACGTTTATCCCCCGCAGCAGTTTCCCTGTATATCAGCCCCAGGTCTTCCATATTGTTGAGCATCCTCGACAAGCTCGTGGCCTTTACACCGAGTAGTCCGGCCAGCTGAGAAACCGCTGTCCCCTCTTTGTCAATATTGATCAACACATACCCTATGGCCTGTGTAATTCCAAATCCCCCGGCAATCTGGTTATAGGTATTCGATACATTCTGCCAAACCACCTTTAAAAAATAATCAATTGTTTCCTGTTGTTTCATCAAATACTATGCTTGCATAACAAAGCTATTGAATTAAAAGCTATTATGCAAATACATTCCAGAAAAATATTAACATAAAAGAGCCTTCCTGAATTCACAGGAAGGCTCTTTAAATTTAATATGGTCCGGACTAGAATAAAGTAAATTCTACCCTTCTGTTTTGCTGGCGACCGGAAGCAGTTTTATTAGACGCAATCGGCTGGTTCTCACCATAACCTGTAGCTTCAATTCTGGACGCATTTGCTCCCTGTGATACCAGGTATGATTTTACCGATTCTGCCCTGTCTTTAGACAGCCTCATGTTCAACTGATTTGAACCTGTATTGTCGGTATGCCCGGCTAATTTTAAACTAAAGTTTTTGCTGATTAACAGTTCTGCAACACGGTTCAGTGTAGCGTAAGATTTAGCACGGATGGTAGATTTACCTAAATCAAATTCCAGGTTTTTAATTGCATCAGCAACTACTTTACGGTCTTCTTCCGTAATGATCACTTTCTGAACCGGAGCAGGGGTTTTCAGTGCACAACCAGCCCCATCTACAACAGTTCCGGCCGCTGTACCCGGACATTTGTCTAGTTTATCCGCAACACCATCACCATCACTATCTGTCAGCAGATCAGCCATTTCCGTTCTTAACTTTGCATTCTCCGCTTTCTGCGCATCCAGATCACCCTTCAACGCATTAGCCGTTTGCTTCGCCTGTAATGCTTCATCATAAGTTAAAGCTACAGGGTTATGCCATGCCAGTTGTGATCCCTGACCCAGTGCAAATTCTAAACCCGCATAAGCGTAATTGTATTTATCATTGCTCCCGCGATAGTAACCGTCCAGGTTATCACCGTCAACATAATTGACAGTCCATCCCAGATCCAGGTTCATCCGCTCAGACACCTTAAATTTAGCGCCTACACCGACCGGGATGATCAGTTCACTAATGGTTTTATCACCCGCATATTCTGTCAGCTCACCGCCTCCAACGGCATTTTTTACTTTATAACCAGCTAAACCGGCACCAGCTGACGCATACATTTGCACAGTGCTGGTTTTATTAAACATGCTGATATTAAACAGGTTTACCACGGCATTTAAGCTTCCTGAATAAGAAAGGTTAGTCTCGAAAGCGCTAACGGGACTTGCATTAGCAGTTCCTCCATCGAAAGGTTCAGTATTGTCAGCTTTTAATTTGCCTTTCACTCCATCCAGACGTAAGGAGAAATAAGGGGTAAATTGTTTTTTCACATACAATCCGTAACCCAGGCTGGATTTCCAGTTAGAGAAATCATTCTTACCTCCAAGTGGGGAAATTGGCGACAGTGCCCCTACGTTTACACCAATGGACCAGGTAGAAAATTGATTTGCCTCAGCCGGTTTGTCTTGTGCCTGAACAGCACCACCGAACAACAAAGCAGAAAAAGCCAGGGGCAAACATTTAGATAATTTTTGTTTCATGATAGGAATGTTAGTATAAATATTCAATCTGCCCCGAACATTTCAATTGTCAGGCCAAATTAAAAAACGGCCCTTTAAGGCCGCATTCCAAAGATTTGCTGTTTATAATTCTATACAGTTACCAGCCGAGCGCCCGGTCGTCCCCCCGCGAATCTGCGCCACCCTGGTAATAGCCCCATCTGGTTTTCAAAATGGCATCAACCCTTCCAATATTACCGCGCTGCAAAATCGGGTAGCCTTTAGCCATCAGCTTTAAAACTGTTAAGCTGTCCAACCCAGCTTTTTCTACATAAACCGTATCGGGCAACCATTGGTGATGAAATTTTTTCGCATCTACAGCAGCCTGCATGCTTTTATCGAACTCAACCACATTCAGTATCGTTTGAAAAACAGAAGTGATGATGGTTGAGCCCCCCGGAGTGCCCACAATCATAAACAATTGTCCATCTTTTTCAATAATGGTTGGTGTCATAGAACTCAGCATCCGTTTGGCCGGCGCTATGGCATTTGCCTCGCCGCCTACCAGACCATAAATGTTTGGTGATCCCGGCTTTACAGAAAAGTCGTCCATTTCGTTGTTCAATAAAAACCCGGCACCTTTTACTACCACTGCTGATCCATACGATCCATTGAGCGTAGTGGTTACAGAGACCGCATTGCCTGCTTTATCCACAATAGAAAAATGTGTGGTTTCTTCATGCTCCTCAACGTTCAGGGCTCCGGCAGTCATTTCAGCACTTGGGGTCGCATGCCCCCAGTTGAAGTCGGCCATCCTCCTTTTGATATACGCATCGCTGAGCAATTGTGCCTGTGGCACATCGTAAAAATCCGGATCGCCAAGATGAGTTGCCCGGTCTGCATACACCCTGCGTTCAGCCTCCACCATCACCTGTACCGTCGAGTCTGCATTTAATCCCCAGCGCTTCAAGGGGAAGGGCTCAACCGATTTCAACAGCTGTATCAATGCAATCCCACCACTTGAGGGCGGAGGCACAGTTATAATTTTATAATTCTTGTAATTGCCAACGATGGGTCTACGCCATACAGCTTTATAGCTTTTTAAATCTTCAAGGTTGATGATGCCACCTCCACGCTTCATCTCAGCCAGCAGGCTGTCTGCCACCGGGCCGGCATAAAATCCTGCAGCTCCTTTATCCCTGATCTGTTTCAGGGTATTTGACAGCTCCGTCTGTACCAAGACATCACCTTCCTTCCATTCCCTGTCTTTTACGAATGCCGTACCTGCGGGATTATGTTTTACAAATGTCTCCTTAAACTGATTTAATTCCCTCGCCTGGCGTAAACTGATTTTAAAGCCCTCCCCTGCCAGCGCAATTGCCGGCTCGATCAGATCGGCCCATTTCAATTTACCATATTTCTGATGTGCAGCGGCCATTCCGGCAACCGATCCAGGTACCCCGGCAGCCAGATGCCCGTGTACACTTTTATCTTTGACCGGAAGACCTTCCTCGTCCAGGTACATATCTCTTGAAGCTTTAAAGCCTGCCTTCTCCCGGAAATCAAGCGTATTCACTGTTCCGGAGGAAGCACGGTAGACCATAAATCCCCCACCGCCGATATTGCCCGCAGCAGGATAAACCACCGCTAAAGCGAACTGTACTGCAACAGCCGCATCAACAGCATTGCCTCCTTTTTTTAGAATATCCAGTCCAACCCGGGATGCGCTTTCATTTGCAGAGACTACCATTCCGTTTCGGTATTCGGCACTATTGTCCCGGCCAAGCTGTCCGCCAACACAGCCGGCAAAATGAGTGGCCGCCAGCAGCAGGACAACTGCAAGAAGATCCTTAACCTTTGAAACCTTCCGCATCGGCATAGATCTTTTCGATAATATCAGCATTTTTTTCAAGGATAACCTTCCTTTTCAGACTTAATTTTGGCGTAAGTTCTCCGCCATCGATACTCCATTGTTTAGGGAGCAAGGCACAGCGTTTTACCTGTTCCCATTTCCCGAAAGACTTACAGCTGAATTCTACAATCTGGTTAAACTTTTCTATCACCTGGCTGTTTTTAACCATCTCCTCATCCGTACTGTAATTCATTCCTTTTTTTGCGGCCCAGGCTTTTAATGCCACAAAATTCGGAACAATCAGCGCTGCCGGAAATTTACGGTTCTCGCCCAGCACCATGACCTGCTCCACCAGGACCGTTTCCTTAAATTTATTCTCTATGGTTTGTGGCGCGATATATTTGCCACCTGCGGTTTTAAATATTTCTTTCTTGCGGTCGGTGATTTTAAGGAACCTTCCCCCAACAATTTGTCCGATATCGCCCGTGTGGAACCAGCCATCGCTGTCTACCGTTTCGGCGGTCAGGTCATCACGAAGGTAATAACCTTTCATAATGGCATGGCCCCTTGCCAAAACCTCCCCGTCTTCGGCAATTTTAATTTCCATTCCTTCAATGGCAGGTCCAACTGTTCCGAACATGGTATTACCGAAATGATTAACAGTAATCACGGGCGAGGTTTCTGTTAAGCCATAACCTTCAAACACAGGCATCCCTGCCGCCCAGAAGATCCTTGCCAGGCGGGGGTTTAACGCTGCACCTCCCGAAACAATCACGACAATATGTCCCCCGAGGGCTTCCCGCCATTTCTTAAACACCAGCTTGCGGGCAATACCAAGCTCGAAGTTGTAAAACCAGCTATTTTTAGTTTCATATTTTTCTGCCAGAGCTACCGACCAGAAAAAGATCCCTCTCTTAATCCCGGTAAGTGCCTTTCCTTTTTCCATGATCTTTTCGTACACTTTTTCCAGTAATCGAGGAACGGTAGAGAACACATTGGGTTGCACAAATTGAATATCGGCAACAATGGTGTCCATACTTTCTGCATAGTATACCCCTACATCCGAATACAGATACAGGTACACGACCATGCGCTCGAAAATATGCGACAGTGGCAAAAAGCTCAGTCCTTTTCTAATGCCTTCGGGCAAAAGTACAGCCGAATTCTGAAAGTTCTTGACCAGGTTATCATGGGTTAACATCACACCCTTAGGGGTGCCCGTAGTGCCCGATGTATAGATGAGTGTTAAAATATCCTCTGCCTGTACACCGTCGCGGTACTCCCCGAGGTTTACCCCTGCCTGCGTTTCCGCTGCGTCCAACAATATGCTCCAGTTTTCTGCACCAGCTACCTCATCAAATGTATAAATCTTTACCTGTGTTTTTAAAGTCTGATTTACGGCCTGAAGTTTATGATAAAGGGCCTCATCAGCAGCAAAAACCACTGTCACTTCCGCATTTTCCAGGATAAACCTGATATCATGCTCCGCCAGCGTAGGGTAAAGCGGTACATGATAGGCCCCGATCTGCATAATTCCAAAATCTGTCAGGTTCCATTCGGGTCTGTTGTGCGACATTACACCTATGCGGGATCCCTTACCCATACCGATACTGATCAATCCTTTACTCAACAGATCAACCGTATCAGAAAATTTCTGTGTACTGTATTTAACCCAAACCCCTTTTACTTTACCACTGATAAATTCATCCTTCGGAAATTTCTCTAAATTGTATTGAAGTAGATCGAATACTCTTGTTATCGTTGCAGCCATATGTGATCAGCTTAATTAAAGATTGTTAATGATTGTAGGCAATACCCAGGTTGCAGCGCCCTGCTTCTCAAACTTAAAAAAAATAATCAAATTTTTTCCCGGCAATTTCATGGCCGATTAATTTGTATCTTATTTTGCTGATTGGTTTTCTCCAGGATATTTATCATTTTAAATTTGAGATTTTCCGACTGCTGAAGAAGGATCAGGTATCCGCTAAAGTCTTATTAGAGCTTTACATTTCTTTTGCTTTTCTTTTGCTATCCTTTTGCTATTGTTTTGCTATCCTTTTGCTCGAACAACAAAAAAGCAATATTAAAGCATAACAAAAGCAGAATAAATGCAAAAGTAAATATTATACCAAGTCGGACACTTTCTTAATTCTTGATGAGGAATATCGCTTCCCTGTTAAGCAGTAATCCTCCTTTTACCTTGCCTCGTTCGCCAGTTGAATCAGCTGCTGTACGGTAGCGCTGCTGGTTAGGTCGTAGCTAAATTCGTCGGCTTCCGTTCCCATATTCAACCTTGGGTTTCTAAACTCCATTTTGCTGGCAATGCTGTGTTTAGCCGAGGCGTGGAACTCTGTAGCTCCGGTAAGTTTGATCAGCTCGGCGATGTTATACACATTGATCCCTGCACCGGGCATGATACTGATGCGGCCCCTGGCCTGTGAAATTAACTTTTTCAGTACCGCGGCCCCTTTTAACGCCGAAGATTCAGCACCTGAACTGAGGATTCGTACACAGCCGAGCTCAATCACGTCTTCCAGGGCTTTAAACAAGTCGTTGCTCATGTCAAACGCACGATGAAAGGTAACGCCCATATCTCCTGCAAGGGCAATCAGTTCGCTGCAGCGTTTCTTATCCACACTGCCGTCCGGCTTTAAAATACCTATGACCACGCCATCACATTTCAGTTCCCGGCAAATCTTGATGTCCGCTTTCATCAGTTCAAATTCCAGGTCTGAATATAAAAAATCTCCTCCCCGCGGTCTGATGATCGGGTAAACCTGGATTTTGAGGAGCTTTTTTGCCAAAGCAATTTGTGCATAACTGGGGGTAGTGCCGCCTTCCGCCAGGTTGTCGCAAAGTTCTACCCGAATTGCGCCACCCTCCTGCGCTGCCAGGGCAGAGCCTAAGGAATTGGCGCAGACTTCCATATTGATCATAACGAATGCTTTTAGCGATTAATAATAACTTTTACCCGGTATGAGCAGGTCAGTTTTTTGCGCGGTACAAACGGCATAGCTGAATCCTTTTTGAATGGCATAAGCGCCATACTCACCTTTTTTATTGAGGGCAAGAAAGCCCACCTGTATGTTTCTTGCGATATCAGGTTTCTTTTTTATTATGCGCATGACCGCTTCTTTACAAGCCGCCTCGGGCGTATAGCCCTGACGCATCAGTTCAACGACGAGAAAGCTGCCTACATTGCGGATCACTTCTTCCCCAACGCCGGTTGAGGTAGCTCCTCCCACTTCATTGTCAACATACAGTCCCGCGCCAATGATCGGGCTGTCGCCCACCCGCCCATGCAGCTTAAAGGCCATGCCGCTGGTGGTACATGCGCCTGATAAGTTTCCTTTCGCATCCAGTGCCAGCATACCTATGGTATCGTGATTGTATTGATTGCCTGGTAGTTTTCGGGGTGCTGCTTTATCGTACAGCTTGTTTTCAATATTCATTACCGGCGCATACTTAGCGGTCTTCAGCCATTCTTTCCAGGCTTTTTCACTTTCTTTTGTCAGCAGGTTTTGTTTTTTAAAGCCATTTTCGAGCGCAAACTGAAGGGCACCATCGCCAACCAACATCACATGCGGGGTTTTCTCCATCACCAGCCGGGCAACAGAGATGGGATGAATAATATGCTCCAGTCCGGCTACAGCGCCGCAATTGCCCAGCTCATCCATGATACAGGCGTCAAGGGTTACATGGCCATCGCGGTCTGGCAAACCACCATAACCAACCGACTGGTTTTTCGGATCAGCCTCTGGTACATGAACCCCTTGCTCGACGGCATCCAGCGCCCGGCCTCCTTTAGCCAGTACTTTCCAGGCGGCCTGGTTTGCAGCTATGCCAAAATCCCAGGTAGAGATCACAATAGGCTGAATACCCTGCTGAGATGTAATCGCAGCTGAAAAAGAACGAAAAGAGGACAGCATGGGAATGCCCAGAGCTGAAAGTTTAATGAAATTACGCCTGTTTTGCATGTCTGATAAATATTAATCCGGGAAATTACAAAGCAAAGTAAATGATTTTTGTTTTAAAGATTTTTAAAAAAGAATCCGTATCCGTTATCTTTTGATTACGGTAATCAGGTCTTTGTCGATCTGGAACTTCACCGGACTGTTTAACTCCATTTTTTCCAGTAAGGCGGAAATATTTTTAAATCGCGAGACCGTCCCTGAGAAACCAACATCGCTCATATCTCCTCTGTATGCGATTTTAACATTATACCACCGTGCCACCTTCGGCATAATCTCCGTGATATTTTCATGACCAGTGAATCTAAAGTAGCCATCTTTCCATGCCAGAACACTTTCTATATCGGCTGGCTCGATGGTTAGCTTGTCCTTAACAACGATAGATTGCTGACCCGGTCTTAGTATGCTTTCTATTTTGGAGTTGCGATTGACGACACGCAGCAGGCCATTTACCAAAGTGGTTTTCGCCATATTTTCGTCAACATAGCTGTTGATGTTGAAGTGGGTGCCTAAAACCTCCACCTCCTGCTGAGCTGTTTTTACAATGAAAGGGCGGCTGTCTTTGGCTACCTCAAAATACGCCTCGCCATTTAACTCGACATTTCTGGTTGGCATTTTTTCCGACATTAAAGAAAAACTCAGCCTACTGGCTGCATTTAGCCATACGCTGGTCCCATCTGGCAGTGTGATCCGGTACTGGCCACCTTTTGGCGTGACAATAATCCCGGATTGCGACAGGTGATTGGCAGCATTCGCAATTGACCCATCATAATAGGTCAGCTCCGAAGCATCTATCACCACTCCGCTATGGGCACTGCTAAGCTTTATTATTTTACCATTGGCCAAAGTTAAAACAGCCTGAAATTTACCAGGAGGAATGTCGTTTTGACTGCTTACTAATGAGTAACGGTTAACCTTCGGGTACCTGGAAGTGCAATAAAACCACAGACAGACACTTATGGTAATCAGGACTGAAGAAGTCATCACCAAACGCGACCATAATCTCGCTTTTTTTTGTTCCGCACTGTATTTCCCTTCGCCTGATTTCTTTAAAAGTATCTTAAATTTATCTCCGCCCATAGCATTGCTGGTCAATCCGTTTGGCGAAAGATACGCAATGTTGGATAAATTATTTCAAGCAGAGGCAGGGTATAGTGCCATGAAAATGAAAGGTGATATCGCAAAAAAAGGGTGTCCAAAACTTTTGAACACCCCCGTTAATGATAAGCTGAAATTATTTAAATAATTCTGCCAGCGTTTGATGCAGTGCTTCACCTCGCAAATCCTTGCCAACGACCTTTCCCTGAGGGTCGAGCAGAAAACTGGCTGGCACAGACTTTACTCCATATAATGCCGCCGCATCATTTTTCCAGCCTTTTAAATCCGACACATGATTCCAGCTGAGCCCGTCGGCTTGTATGGCCTTTAACCAGGCTTCTTTATTGCTGTCTAACGATACACCCAAAATCTCAAAACCTTTATCGTGATACTTTTTATAGGCAGCGACCACGTTAGGGTTTTCCTTGCGACAAGGGCCACACCAACTTGCCCAGAAATCGATCAGCACGTATTTACCTTTAAAATCGCTCAGTTTAACCATTTTACCTTCGGTATTGGCCATCGTAAAGACCGGCGCTGCTTTACCAGCTGCAGTCATTTCATCCAACGCCAAAGCGGCATAGATCTGTTTACCAAAAGAAGATTGCTGCACTTCTTTGCTCAATAAAGGCATCAATGCCCTGGCGTTGTTGTAGTAAGGATAATTGATGTACCTGTCCAGAATTACCATTGCCGAAGCAATAGAGTTCCTGTTTTTCCTGACGTAGGCATTGACCACTGTATCGTTTAATACGCCCAGCGCTTTAAATTCCGCATCAAAGCGCTTCCTTAAGGAAGGATCAGCCTTCATACTGCCATCCTTTTCAGCTTTATCCAGTCGCCGGTAAATCTCCCCGGCTTTTTCGGTAATTGGCTTCCAGTCTACCTTATAAAAACGCTGGTAGGTATCATAAAGGGCCGATCCTGTAACTGCAGCCTTATACAAAGAATCCTTATCCGCCTTAAAAGTCAGCCGGGCTGGCTCTACCAAAATGCCAGCTCCCTTTTGCGGATTTGAAAGATACAGGTTATAAAACGCGGGGCTAGCGATTTCCCCTTTAAAAACGAATTTGTTGTTTACAATTTGCGCAGAATCTATAACAGTTTCCTTTTTTTCGTTTTCATGGGCCAGGTACACCTTGCCCGATGGCAAGTCTGTAATCGTTCCGTTAATGCTATAGATCTTTTTCTGAGCGCTGGCATAACTGTTCAGTGTAAAGATCAGTACCGCTGCCAGTAAAATTCTTGATGTTTTATAGTTCATAATTGCAGTGTTTTATTTAGCTACATTTTGTTGGATGGTACCGTTACCTGGGTTCTTAATGGCCCCCAAAGGGAACGGCATAGTCCACAGGTGTGAGTCAGGTAACAGGCTTAGTGCTTGACTGCCTTCCGTCTTCGTTAGCGTAGTGGCGTAATTGCTGTCCTTATTTAATCGGCGCATATCCGCAAATGGCACCAGTCCCAGGATCAGGCTGTTTGCCTTGGTCTTTTGGATCAGCTTTACAGCCTGAATGACATTACCTGCCGAAGCTTCCACATATTCGGCTGCAAAGATACGTTTTGCACGCACGGCATTTAAGCTCTTCATGGCACCTGTAATGTCATTCAAACGTGCCTGGCACTCTGCCTTGATCAGGTAAACCTCAGTTGTAGTTAATCCGCTATGGTTAAAGAAACCTGTAGTGATGCTATAGTAGTAGGTTTCGGCACCAACTGTCCTCAGCCTGAAACGGGCAGCAAAAGCCGCATCTCCGGGTTCGAATTTCGCTGCCCTGTCTATGCGAATACCAGATTCGCGACCTGCATTCCGTGTAATGCCGTGGCGGAAATAATACGTTTCAACACAGTTAAAACCCATTGGTGATGGATTGATGTTATACACGGGGGCGCCACTACCGTTTACTTGCTCTATCTGAGCTTTATACTGCGCGTAATAAGCGGTCCAGTCAAACAGCTTATCGTTGTATTTTAACGCTTCATTGGCTGCAGCAAGTGCCTCTGTATATTTACCCATGGTCAGATAAATGCGTGCTCTAAGGGCATATGCAGCCCCCAGGTTAGGGTGCAGAACGGTAGCGCTCGTCGGCTTCAGGTTGGGAATCGCTTCTTCAATATCCTTCAGCATAAAATCATAGATCTCTTTTATGGTGACCTGCCTGTGCGGGGCGTCTACGTTTGCACTGGTAATTAATGGGACGGAAAGTTTGCTGGCCGCATTCGCTTCTTCATAAGTGTCTGCATAGTAATTGCTGAGTGTATAATAGACCAGTGAACGAATGATCTTTGCCTGAGCAATGAGTTCCGCTTTCTGCTCAGCTGTACCTTCTGTGGTTTGATTCACATTTTCGATAAGCAGATTAGTAACGCTGATGGTGGCATAGGAGTTATAATAGGCCGACTCATCAGCATTGTTCAGGCTGATCCTGTCGGCATTTTCGTCCCAGTTGTAGTTGGCAGCCCTCAGTCGGTAATAATTCAGGTTAGCTACCGTCTCATAACGGTCATTCAGCAGCAAAATGGCTTGCGAAACATCCGTAGTATGGTTGTTGTATTCATCACGAATAAACGCTTCATAATCTGCAAAAGTAGTAGGGATCTTGCTTCCCGTTGGCAGCACGTCTATGAACTTTTTGCAACTGCTCAAGCTTAAGCCCAGCAGCACAATCCAGATGCTTATTTTTTTATAGAATATTGTTTTCATCTTATTTAAGATTTATTAATCACTAGAAATTCAGGTAAACACCCCATACATAATTCGGCTTTACATAACCATTGAGCAGGTACTTTGCATCCTGGCTTTTTGCCAGGGTAAATGCGTTCTCTACATTGAACTGGAAACGTACCCCTTGCATGCCCCATTTGCTGCTGTAGCTGGACGGCACTTTGTAAGCCAGTGCAATGTTGCGCATGCGCAGGTTAGAAACATCAATTACATTGAGGTCTGCATTCTGATAAATCGTTGCACTTTGACTGTTGAAAGCTGGGTCTTCGGCAAAGACGGCGCGTGGCACATTGGTATGTGCTTCATCACCAGGCGCTCTCCAACGGTTATTGATGTCTTTATTCACCACGCCAATGGTGCTTACGTAACCAAATACGCCATTATAGCTATTGCCTAACATCGGCAAAAAGGTGTTTTTCATTTTGTGACCACCTTCAAAAGTAAGGAGGAAGGACAAGCTGAAGTTCTTATAATCCAGGATATTGTTTAATGAACCGCTAAATTTAGGAACAGTAGTACCCGCATACACGATAGATTCCAGGGAACTCGGGGCATCAGTAAGTTTTTCTCCGTTCTCATTGTAAGCCTGTGGCAAACCGGTATTGCTCAGGCCTGCCCATTTGTAAGCATAAATGGCATTATAAGGGTTACCGATCCTGGGAAAGGCTTCAGGATAATCCAGCTGAAGGAAATATACAGGTGCTTCTACATTCACATAGGTTACCCTGTTTTTATTAAAGGCGTACTGCGCAGACAAATTCCAGTTCAATGCATTACCCCGGATCACATCACCACCAAGAGAAATCTCAATCCCTTTGTTCAGCATTTCCCCGTTATTGATGGTATAGGTACTATAGCCAAAACCTTCTGTAGGAACGCCCTGAGTATTGGCCAGTAAATCTTTTCCTTCCCGGCGGTAATAATCCACTGTACCGTTCAGGCGATTTCCAAATAAGGCAAAGTCTACACCGACATTGGTAGTGGATGTTTTTTCCCAGGAAAGCAAAGGGTTTGGCCTGCTGGCCAATGAGGCATACAAACCGCCAACGTTATTGTTCTGATAGTAGTTAGCGACCAGGAACGGCGCGCTGTCCGAATAAATATTCCCACCGATACCATGAGAAACGCGCAGTTTCAGCAGGTTTACCCAGTCTGCGTTGAAAAAGGATTCCCTATGGATGTTCCATCCTGCCCCGGCCGACCAGATTGGTGTATTCTGATATTTGGAACTGGTACCCCATAGATTAGACTGGTCCCAGCGGATACTTCCCGTAAGCAGGTATTTATCATCGTAAGTATAGCCGGCATTTGCATAGAGGGAAACAAATCTGTTGATTTTTTGATAATGTTTAAACTGGTCTGTATCCATGAAGGAGCCCGATCCGAGGACATTTCCCGGATAGTTGGACAACAATTGCGGATTGATAAATGCATAGCTCAACACCACCGGATCATAGTTGTACAGGTATTGCGAACGGGTATCTCTTTTTGAATTCCGGATTTCCGTACCTGCAATAGCATTCAGGCTGTGTTTGTCGCCAAACCGCTTGTCGACATTAAACTGCTGACGGAAATTATAGGCCGTTAGTAATTGGTCCTGATCAAAGTTGATGTGACCATAAGGCAGGTTAAAGGTAGCCGGGCCTGAGGCATTTCTTGAGGCAAAGCTGTTTACTTTTTCACGTACATAAAAAGAGTTCTTGTCGTACAGCAGATTGGATTTATCCGAAAAATATTCGTACTGGAAAGTAGGGCTGTAGGAAAGCCAGTCCGTGATTTTTGCATTCAGCTTTATGAAAGTTCTGCTGTTAAAACTCTTGGATTTATTGATGTTCCAGGCCTGTTCCTGCAAAGGCGTGATGTCCATGCTATACAAGCCATTGTTGTTAATCTGGGCAATGTTATTTGCGGATAAGCGCGATGCAGCGGTGGAAGTGAAATAACTGCCATCGGCATTAACCAGGCGATCATAGGGCAAATACGGATACTCCGGAGAAAGTGTGTTGTACGACTGCCCTTTATCTTCCTTATAAGAAATGTAGGTGCTCAGATCCAGGCTCAGCCATTTGTTGAGCTGGGTTTTGTTGTTGAGGTTCAGTCCTAAAGATTCATCGCCGGCATATTTGTCTTCAAATTTATTATTGCGGTAAGTGACAGAACTGTAAAATGAGTTCTTTTCTGTCGCATTAGCTGCGCTGATGTTATATTGTTGATAGAAAGGATTGCGTTTACTGTATTTTTCTACATCATCATAGTACTGATAACCAGCGCCTGCCAATCTGTTTAATGTAGCGTTCATGTCTGCCGTAGAAAGCGTACCAGCTACATTTCGGAGAATTGCATTGATCCCCTGATTCTGGTAAGCAACATTATCCAGCAGGTTGCTGGCGTAAGCGGCTGCCCCTGCACCTGTCAGGTTGGGATTACTCGCTGCCCATTCTCTTTCCAGCCCCACGATATCTTCAGCGCTAGTCAGATTATCCGTATAATAACGATAAGGCTGCACGGTAAAAGTGCTGGAGACGTTAATCTGTGGTTTACCTTGCTTTGCTTTTTTAGTCACAATAACAATTACTCCGTTAGACGCGCGGGCACCATAAATCGAAGCCGCTGCCGCGTCTTTTAATACGGTGATGCTTCCTATATCTTCCAGGTTAAGGCCGGGAATACCATCAGTAATGGTACCAGAAGCATTGTAGTTGGTATTTTCTATAGGAAACCCGTCGATCACATATAATGGAGCTGTAAATCCCTGCATTGTCGATGTGCCACGGATGAGCCCCTTGTTATAGCCTACCACGCGGCCTTCCAATATGGATTCCATGCTACCCAGACGTTGCTGCTCTAATTTTTTGGAAGAAATTGTGGAGAATGAGCCGGTAACGCGCTCTTTGGGAAGCGTCTGATATCCGGTAGAAACTACTACCTCATCCAGTTTCGCTGTTTCCACTTCAAGCCGGATGCTGCTTAGATCTTGAGAAACACTTACCTCTTTACTTTTATATCCTAAAAATGAGATCACCAATACCGCCTGGTCATCCACATCATCGATTTGAAAAACACCATTCTGATTGGTCAATACTTGTCTCTTTGTATCTTTTACCCTTATGGTAGCACCCGGCAAGGGTTTACCACTTTCATCTAAAACCTTACCACTGATGTCAACTGTTTGAAATCGGGCGATTAGATGGTCTATAAAGCCTGGTTCTTTCTTCTTAACCAGTACGGTCTTATTGTCTACGCTAAACTCAAATGGCTGATCTTTAAATATCTGGCTCAACACATCCTTAAGCTCGGCGTTTTTAACCTGAAGATTGACTTTAGCTGCATTTTTTAAAATAGAATTGGTGACCACAAAGCTGTAACCTGTCTGGTCACTGATCTGATCAAAAACAGTAATTAATTTAGCGTCCTTAACGGACAGCGAGATCTTTTGTGCCAAGGTACTGGCACTGACCTGCATGATGATTACAAATAAGAGTAGAGTGGTTACCTTCATAACTCTCCATATTTTATGCGATGCGTTTAACGCGCACAGCATTTGGTTGCAAATTTTGTACATTTGTTAGGTTCGGTTGTAAGCTGTTTGCCTTGTATTTTCCAGATTCGCGGCAGGCAGCAGTTAGTTGAAATTTTTTATTAACGATGTCATCCGTACAATAACCAGTTCGATTGCTGTCGGGCTGGTTTTTTCTATGAATTAAGTAGCATTTATTGCATTACAGTCACCCTCCTTCCATTTACTTTAAATTTAACGGCCTTTGCATAACTGAGCATATTCAGTACTTCACTAATATTTTTATACCTGGAGATATTTCCATTGAAACGTTCTTCTGGTATCGTTCCCTCGTATACCACTTCAATATTATACCACCTGCTTAACTGCAACATGATCTGGTCAATCCGTTCTGCTCTGAAATGAAAGTAACCATTTTTCCAGGCTACTGCTTCTTTAACGTTAGCCCGCTGAACATTAACCGGTTTACCTGGCGCCACCAGCGCCTGTTCTCCGGGTTTAATAATTTCAATGCCTTTGCCGGCAGAGACCTGTATACTTCCTTCCAGGAGGGTGGTCTTAATTAAGAGATTATCTCCGTAACCGTTGATGTTAAAATGAGTTCCCAGCACAGTAACTTCCTGCTCCTTCGTTTTCACCACAAAAGGATGATGCTTGTCTTTAGCCACCTCGAAATAAGCTTCGCCGATAAGCATCACATTTCTTTTTGAATGTTTTCCCTGCATCATAGAAAAACTAAGGGTACTTTCAGCATTGAGCCACACCTCAGTTCCGTCGGGCAGTGTCACCTGATATTGTCCACCCTTTGGAGTGGAAAGCGTATACGACTGAGGGCTGAGACCCGCCTGCGGGATGACTTCGGAACCATCATTGTAGGTAAGTTTTGACCCGGATAAGACCACGCCTCTTTTTGCATCGCTCAGACGGATGGTTTTCCCATTCGAAAGGATCAATATTGCTGTGTTCTTGTCTGGGGCAATGTCGTTCTGATAAACGACACCGGATTCAGAATTTACACCTGGGCGGGAAGCTGAATAAAACCAAAGACCTGCCGCTACAAAAATTAAAACAGCAGCAGCAGCAGCTATGCGTGCCCACAACTTGTTAACAGAAGCGGGTTTTTTCTGAATGACCGAGTAGATCTGTTTCCAGCTCTCCTGGCCTTTCTGGTCAAAATCAATTGGCTGGTCCCCAACCGATCTTTTTAACGCAGATTGATTATATATACGGGCGATTAAAAGACGTTCTTCCTCGCTGCAATTGCCAGAAAGGTACCGGTCAATTAGTTTTTCCGCTTCTAGTTTTTTGTTCATCATATACGCTGGTTATAGTAATGACACATCCCAGCCTATGTTGGGGGTATTGGAATTTGAAAATAAAAATTAGCTATTGCGCTTAAGTGATTTTTCTAACCTGGTATTACAATTTTTCTGACCCCATAATACACTTGTTTTTAATTTCAGAACAAGTACGTATCTTTGTTTTAAATACACGTATCATGACAACGAAATTAACATTGACGGTAGAAGAAGACGTTATAAAAAAGGCCAAGTCTTACGCAAAGCAAACAGGCAGAAGCTTATCTGAGTTGATTGAAAAGTATTTGGAAACATTGACAGAAGAACATCCGGAGTCCAGGCAGATTTCTCCTAAACTAAGAAGATTAGTAGGTTCGGTTAAGCTGCCCGCAGATTTTGATGAGAAAAAAGAACTGGGGGCCTATTTTGAAAACAAGCATTTATGAAGAATGTGTTTCTTCATACAAACATACTGATTGATCTTCTTGCAGACAGGCCTCCATTTAGTAAGTTTGCTATTGAAATCTTTGATTTGGCAGAAAAGAAGCAGTTCCGGCTCTTTACTTCTTCTCATTCTTATGCCACCACACATTACCTGTTAAAAAAACACATTGCTGAAAAGGAATTAAGAGGGTTACTTCATTCTTTATTGGATTTTATTGAATTGATTGCAATAGATACTCCCATGATTAAAAAAAGCCTGCTGTCCAGCCATAAGGATTTTGAGGATGCCGTTCAAATATTCGCTGCAAATTCAATTGCGGATATGGATTTTATCGTGACCAGGAACTTAAAAGATTTTAAAGACGCTGGAATCACTGTATTGGCGCCTGATACATTGATCCAATTCTTGTAGCGAGTGAATCGCCACCTTTGAGATAGATGTATCATCATCAATTCCTGTGCCTCATAATTTCCAGCAACAGCACAGATACTCCAGCATACTTGTCCAGCTTAAACTTGATCACTTTAAGGGAGTTCGATATCTGCTTTTTAACGGTTTCTTCGGTGGTGCCCAGAATTGCGGCGATTTCCTTATTACTCAGAAAATCCTTTCTGCTCATTTCAAAGACCTGTTTCATTCTGGCTGGAAGCTGATTGATCTCTTTGTCGATCAATGTAATTAAGTCGCGGTCATCAATCTGTTTAACCAATCTCCCGTCCGATTCGGGCATAGCTTCTGCAAGCATGAGGACAAAATCGTCGTTGATTTTGTTCTTTCTGATGTAATTGATCACCCTGTTTCTGGTCATCATATATAAATAAGATTTCAGATTGCTGTTGATCTCAATGGTGGCAACTTTCGACCACAATGCAATAAAAAGATCCTGGATGATATCTTTTGCACCCTCTTCGTCCGCCAGCATTCTGTAGGCATGCAGGTAAAGGATGTGCCAGTATCTTCTATAGACTTCCGTAAATGCAAGCTGATTCTTGTCCTTTAACAAGGTCATCAGCTGATCATCGGAAAAAGCACTATAATCAATCATTATCAATTTTCCCCCTTGCAAAGGTACCTAAATTAAAATAATCAGGTTTGCAATTTTATTCGAACTAAGCTTAAACCAGTCCTCAGCCAGTTTAAAACAAAGATCCATATTGTGGCCATTTGTCTGTTTCGGCACAATACTTGCTATGCATCGGGCAGTACAAAAATTAAACAAACACATTATGATTATGAAAAAATTACTTTTTACTATTCTTGCTGCAGGCGCTTTATTTGTGGCAAATCCCGCTACTACAAAGGCTCAGGACTATAAAACCGCTGCAGGTTTAGGCATTGACTTTGGAAATGGTGCAACAATGGTGGGTCCGACAATTAAACATTTTTTCAATAAAAACAGTGCAATTAATGCGGATGTATTATTTGGTGGAAATTCTACCTTGATTCAAGGCTTCTATCAATATCATGATGATATTCAAGGTGCTGGTGGTTTAAAATGGTATTTAGGTTTTGGCCCGGGAGTTAACTTATACGACGGTGGTTCTACCTTTATGATCAGACCAATGGCCGGCTTGGATTTTAAAATCCCATCTGCTCCTATTGCTTTGAACTTTGACTGGAGACCAGCGATATCCTTTTTCGATAATGATACCGATTTTGAAGCGGGAAGATTCGGCTTAGGATTTAAATTTGTTTTTAAGTAACCAATGATGAAGCTGAAAAATCTACTTTTAACTTTTACAGCTGTTGTGGCGCTGTTTACATTGAACGCTACTTCTGCTAAGGCTCAGGGTTATGAGCACGCAATAGGTGGACGTTTCGGTAATGCTAACGGCATCAGTTTCAAAACGACATTGAATGAAGGCGCAATGCTTGAAGTGATCGGAAACTTTAGGAGTAATAGCGGTGCCAAATACACGAGCTTAACAGGTTTGTATGAAATCTATAACCCAATTAGCGAGGTGCAGGGGCTGAACTGGTTTTATGGCGCGGGTGCTTCAATTGGTTCTTATAAAGTTAAAGGCTACGGCAGCGATTTTTACCTTGCTGCCAATGGAGTTTTAGGCCTTGACTATAAATTTGAAGACGCACCGATCAACC
>CAMLDJ010000082.1 GCA_946478755.1 uncultured Pedobacter sp.
CACCTAAAATTGGTGCAGACAATGAAAAGATTAACAAGGAATTTGATTTAATATAAGAGATGAACCCGACATCGTCGGCTCCATCCAAGAGAAAAAGAAAATGAATAAACGGATGAAACCCCTGGAAGATTATTTAGTGGTAGATTTTAGCCAGTTTTTGTCGGGTCCTTCTGCAAGTTTGCGGCTGGCTGACATGGGGGCGAGGGTGATAAAAATCGAGCGGTCGGGCATAGGTGACATTTGCCGCACCTTATATACGTCCAACGTGATCATGAATGGAGAATCTTCGGTATTTCATGCGATAAACAGAAATAAAGAGAGCTTCGAAGTAGACCTGAAGGAGGAAAATGATTGTAAAATGGTGCGTGAGCTGCTGGAAAAAGCGGATGTCATGATTCATAACTTTCGTCCGGGCGTAATGGAAAGGCTGGGCTTTGATTACCAGTCGGTGCAGCAGCTAAACCCAAATATTATTTATGCCGAACTATCCGGTTATGGTAATGAAGGAGATGGTAAGGGAAAACCCGGACAGGACCTGCTGCTGCAGTCGGTAACCGGTTTAACCTGGTTAAGCGGCAATGCGGGAGGGCCAGTAGCCATGGGTCTGTCTATTGTGGACATGCTCGCAGGTGCACATCTGGCACAAGGTATCCTGGCCTGTCTGTTCCGTAGAGTAACGAGCGGCGAAGGTGCACTGGTACAGGTGAGCATGATTGAATCTGCCTATGATTTTCAGTTTGAAACCATCAGTACTTTTATGAATGATGGTGGAGAACTTCCTGAACGCACAGAGAAAAACAATGCCAACGCTTATCTGGGCGCACCTTACGGTATTTATAAAACGAGCAATGGCTTTATTGCGCTGGCCATGGGATCTATACCTGTACTGGCAAGTCTATTGGAATGCAGCGCATTGGATCGGTTTACCGATCCGGCAGAGGCATTTGACAAGCGGGATGAAATAAAGGCCATTCTTGCCGGACATCTGGAAACCGGAAGTACGGAACGCTGGCTTGCGATATTGGAGCCGGCCGACATTTGGTGTTCAGATGTATTGAACTGGAAAGAACTGATGAACCATGAAGGCTTCAAAGCGTTAAATATGATCCAGCAAGTAGAAATGAGCGATGGATACCGGTATCGGACCACCCGGTGTCCGATAAGGATGGATGGTGAATTACTGGTTTCTTCCAAAGGTTCCCCTAAATTGGGCCAGGATAATGAAGCAATCATTAACCAGTTTGTAACCCTAAAAACAAGTGTTCATGATTGAAAATGAAGTATTCAGAATAGCCGTCCGTAAGTTTGGACCCTTTGAATCTGCCATGCAGAAGATATGGGACCAGTATTGCCGGTATTCGGGTTGCGGCTTAAAGGCGGAATTGGTTCCGCTGGATCTGCATGAACTTCATGAAACTACATTGCTGAACAAAGGATTGAAAAATGGCGACTGGGATGTGGCGCACATCAATACCGATTGGTTGTACGAAGGTTATACCGATGGGGCTTTCGAGAATCTGAAGCCTTTTATAGATAACGATCCGCCTTCGGGCTTTCCCCATGGATGGAGCCAATCATTACTGGCCTCACAGCAATTTGACGAAGAGGTGGTCGGTTTGCCATTCCACGATGGGCCTGAATGCCTGATCTATCGAAAGGACCTCTTTGAAAATCCCCAGGAACAAGAACACTATCTGTCTCAATATGGAAAAGCGCTTGCGGTTCCGGAAACATGGGAGGACTTTAAGCAGATTGCGCATTTTTTTAACCGCCCTGAGCAGAATCTGTTCGGAAGTGTATTTGCCTGCTATCCTGATGGGCACAACACGGTATTTGATTTTTGTTTGCAGCTATGGAGCAGGGGCGGAACACTGGTAGATGAAAATGGCAGAGTTCAGGTCAACACAGCACAGGCGATTGAAGGACTGGAGTTTTATAGGGAAATGCTGAAGGATAAAAATGCGGTACACCCTGGCTCCGTCGATTTTGATTCTGTGCAGGCCGGTGCGGCTTTCGCCCGGGGAGAAGCAGCGATGATGATCAACTGGTTTGGCTTTGCATCCGTTTGTGAGGTCGATCCGGCCTCGGCGGTAAAGGGAAAGGTGGAAGTAGCCTTGCTGCCAGCGGCGTCGGACAGCAGATCTGCTTCCTTAAATGTATACTGGTTATATACGCTGGGTGCCGGAAGCCGGCATAAAGCAATCGCTTATGATTTTATGCGTTTTGCCGTTAATGAGGCAAATGATAAGCTACTCACCCTGGAAGGGGGGATTGGCTGTCGGATTTCGACCTGGAAGGATACAGAAGTGAACAAGATTGTGCCTTATTATCACAAACTGGAGCAGCTGCATAAGTGTGCGAGAACACTGCCACAAAAAAGCAACTGGACCATAATTGCGTCATTGATCGACGAAATGGTCCTGAGCGCTCTGAACTCAGGGCAACCTGTCGCTGAAATTGTAAAGCAGGCTCAGGATAAAATTAATTTAACAGATAAATAGACCTTATGGAAATTATATATCAACCTCAGCTACCTGAAACCACACAACCCATTATCATCATTGGGGCGGGTGGTATTGTGGCTGATGCACATCTTCCGGCCTATCAGAAAGCAGGTTTTACCGTTCATGGAATTGTAAACCGTACCCGGGCAAAAGCAGAAAAGCTCGCGAAGGATTTTCATATTCCAAATGTTTATGAATCTGTAGCGGAAGCAGTGGCTAAGGCACCGGAAAATACAGTTTATGATCTGACCATTATGCCGGAACAATACCTGGAAGTATTGGCGCAATTGCCAGATGGTGCAGCCGTATTGATCCAGAAACCTATGGGCGATGACTTTGCCCAGGCCAGCGAGATCCTGGAGTTGTGCAGGAAGAAAAAACTGGTAGCCGCGATCAACTTTCAGCTTCGGTTTGCACCATTCGTAAGTGCCGCAAGATACATGATCGACCAGGGAATGATCGGTGAACTGTATGATATGGAAGTACGGGTGACGATCAAAACACCATGGGAGATCTTTCCACATGTGATGGTGCATCCGAGATTGGAAATCCTATACCATAGTATCCATTATGTGGATATGCTCCGTTCCTTTTTAGGAGATCCGGAAAGCGTGATGGCAAAAACTTTAAGACATCCGGCTAAGAGCCTTTCATCCTCACGTTCAACGATTCTGCTGGACTATGGGAATACCTTGCATGCCGTGATCAATACCAATCATGACCATGATTTTGGTGCGCACAATCAGGAGTGTTTTATCAAATGGGAAGGGACAAAAGGGGCTATTAAAGCTAATGTAGGCTTATTGATGGATTATCCGCATGGAGTACCTGATGTATTTGAATATTGCCTGCTAACCGAAGGAAAGGCTCCGGAGTGGAAGCAATTAGCATTGGAAGGGTCTTGGTTTCCGGAAGCATTTATTGGGACAATGGCTAACCTGATGCGTTATAAAGAAGGTTCGTCTGAGGTATTGTATACCAGTGTGGAAGACGTGATTAAAACAATGGCTGTGGTGGAGAGTGCCTACCTGTCCAGCGAAAGGGGCGGGGTTAAAGTAAGTGAACAATTGAAAAGCAATTAGAAAGTATCATCAGTATATGTATTTTAAATCGACATTTTTTGAAGACTACCTGTTGGAAGATAAACGGGTAACATTGGGAAGGACCATAACGGAAACAGACTTTGTGGTTCATGCCGGACACACGGGTGATTTTTTTCCGCACCATATGGATGAGGAGTGGTGTAAAACACAACCTTTTAAACATAGAATAGCCCATGGTACCATGGTGTTCAGCATCGGGATTGGCCTTACCGCATCAGAAATTAATCCGGAAGCTTTTTCTAAAGGTTACGACCGGCTGCGCTTTGTAAAACCGGTATACATCGGCGATACCATTCATTCGGAGATCACGATTTCCGAAAAAGCGGAAGCCAAGAAACCGGAATACGGAACGGTAACTGAGCACGTGGAGATGAAGAACCAACATGGTGAGGTGGTATTGGTGTGTGACCATCTGCTACTGGTAAAAAAGAAGTAAGACATTGCATTTAACAAAGGCGGTAAAAAATAATATAACCCATTATGAACCATACAACAGAGGCTGAGATAATTGTCAGCGCAGAGCCGGCGGCAGGTAAAAAATATTTGATGCCATTTATCCTGGTGGTAAGTTTATTCTTCCTTTGGGGAATGGCACACAACCTGGATTCTATACTGATCCCTCATTTAAAAAAGGCTTGTGATCTAAACAACAGGCAATCAACTTTAATTGATACTTCGGTGTTCCTGGCGTATTTTTTAATGGCGATTCCAGCAGGTATGATCCTTAAAAAATGGGGGTACAAAGCAAGTATGATCACCGGCTTGCTGGTATTCGCGACCGGAGCATTTTTATTTGTGCCTGCAGCGAATCAATTGTCTTACGTTACCTTTCTGATCGCCTTGTTTATTATTGGCTGTGGTTTAACCATTTTAGAAACCTCCGCAAACCCTTATGCAGCCGTCTTAGGTGATCCCAAAAAAGCTACGAGCAGGTTAAACCTTGCTGCCTCATTTAACGGGCTGGCCGCAATGGTTGCACCATTTATCGGTTCAATATTTATCCTGTCGGGAAAATCGCATACGAAGGAAGAGCTTGCAGCCATGACAGATACAGCCCGGTCCAGCTACTTTATGGAAGAAGCTGCATCGGTAAAGATGCCATATATCATTTTGGGTATTGTGCTGGTAGTGATTGCCATTATCTTTTACTTTGTAAATCTTCCGGAAATAAAAACGAAAAGCAAAGATGGGGTTGCTAAAGGCAGTTTCTTCGGCGCGTTACGTCATAAACATTTAAGATGGGCGGTAATCGCACAGTTCTTTTATGTTGGTGCACAGGTTTGCGTAACCAGTTTCTTTATCAGAATGGCCCAGCAGGGCGCTGGTTTCGATGAGAAAACTGCTGCTTATTATCTGGCAATTTATGGTCTGCTCTTTACTGTGGGCCGTTTCGCGGGAACAGCCTTGCTGCAGTTGATCTCTTCACATAAATTACTTTCTGTATACGCAGTTGTCGCTGTGTTGCTGAGTCTGATTGCCATTTTTGGAAATGGAGCTTATGTGGTTTATGCGCTTGGTGCTATTGGCTTTTTTATGTCGATCATGTTCCCAACCATATTCGCGCTCGGAATAGATGGTATCGGCGATGATACCAAGCCTGGCTCTTCCTGGTTGATTATGTCTATTGTAGGCGGTGCTATCCTGCCTTACGGTATGGGAACATTAATTGATTTCAATGGGGATAACATCCAGATTGGTTATAGTATACCCTTGGTTTGCTTTCTGATCATCTTATATTTTGGAATGAGGGGTTATAAAATTGCGCATAAGTAGATAAATATTCAATATGAATTTTAGAGGAAAAGAGATTTTATTGGTTTTTATCATCTGCTTCACAACGGCATTGCTGCCAGTCTGTGCGCAGCAAAGGGAAACCGCAAAGCCCTGGGTGCTCTGGTACTGGATAAAAGCGGGAGTTTCCAAAGCAGGCATTACTGCCGACCTGGAGGCTATGAAAACTGCCGGTATAGGAGGTGCTTATTTAGTGTCGGTTAAAGGCGCAACCACCCCCCCTTTATTTGATCCACCTGCAGAGCAGCTCAGTCCGCAATGGTGGGATATGGTCAAGTTTGCCATGGAGGAAGCTAAACGCCTGAACTTGCAGCTTGGCATGCACGTGAGCGATGGTTTTGCCCTGGCTGGTGGTCCATGGATCACACCTGAACTTTCCATGCAAAAAGTGGTGTCCAGCCAGCTCAACATCAAAGGCGGAAGCCAGGCGAAATTGAAACTGGTCCAACCAGAAACGATCGAAGATTATTACAAAGATATAGCGGTATATGCTTATCCCTCACTTGAAGGGACAGGCTTGTCTACCCGTACCCTAATTCCGAAAATAAGCACCAGTACGGGTGCCGATGCGAGTGGATTGGTTAAGGAAGGGAATAAGAAAAGCTTTGGCAGTAATGAGCCCTGCTGGATTCAGTACGAATTTGCACAGCCTTTTACCACGAGGACCGTCACGGTAAGAACCAACGGCAACAATTACCAGGCCGAACGATTGGAAGTTCAGGTCAGCAATGATGGAAAGGTGTTCCGTTCCCTTGGTCGCCTGGATCCGCCCCGTCACGGATGGCAGGATACGGATGCTGATGTGACCCATAGCATCGCGGCGGTTACTGCAAAATATTACCGTTTTGTTTATGATAAGAAAGGATCGGAACCCGGTGCGGAAGATCTGGATGCGGCTAAATGGAAGCCTTCTTTAAAGCTGGTTAACCTGGAACTTTCTGCAGAACCGAGAATCAGTCAGTTTGAAGGAAAAGCAGGAGCCGTATGGCGGATTAGTAAGCGTAGCAATGCCAATATCATCCCTGATCAGCTCTGCGTGCCTTTAAATCAAATTATTGATCTGACCGCAAAGCTGAAGGCTGATGGCAGTTTAAATTGGAAGGTGCCTAAAGGGAACTGGACCATTTTAAGAATCGGACATACTTCTACCGGTCATAAAAATGCCACCGGTGGGGGCGGTATAGGTTTGGAAAGCGATAAGTTTAATCCTGTTGCGGTTAAATTGCAGTTCGACAGCTGGTTCGGGGAGGCTTTAAAGCGTGGCGGACCGGAAATAGCCTCAGAAGTGATGCGTGTCTTTTATATCGACAGCTGGGAGTGTGGCAGCCAGAACTGGTCGCCTTTATTCGCTTCCGAATTTAAAAAACGCAGAGGTTACGACATGATGCCTTATCTGCCGGTTATGACAGGGATACCTGTACAAAACGCTGCGGTTTCTGAAGGTTTTCTGTATGATCTGCGCCAAACGATTTCAGAACTGGTGGTAGATCAGTTTTATAAAACACTGGCCAGGCTGGCTAAGGAAAAAGGAATGCTGTTCACTGCAGAAAGCGTAGCGCCAACCATGGTAAGCGATGGCATCATGCATTACAAGACTGTGGATTTGCCTATGGGTGAATTTTGGCTGAACAGCCCAACCCATGACAAACCTAACGACATGCTGGATGCCATTTCCGGTGCTCACATCTACGGGAAGAATATCGTGCAGGCTGAGGCATTTACAACCGTGCGCATGGACTGGAGCGAACACCCTGGGAATATGAAAACGCTGCAAGACAGAAACTACGCCCTGGGTATCAATAAATTAATATACCATGTATTTGCTCATAATCCATGGATGGACAGGAAGCCGGGGATGACACTGGATGGGGTAGGCCTCTATTTTCAGCGCGATCAGACCTGGTGGAAACCTGGTAAGGCCTGGGTAGCTTATGCAGAACGCGCACAAGCGCTCCTGCAACAGGGAAATCCGGTGGCAGATATAGCCGTCTTCACTGGTGATGAGATTCCACGAAGGTCAGTACTTCCTGATCGACTGGTGAATGTTTTACCGGGGATCTTTGGAAAAGAAGTGGTGGAAGCGGAACGCATCCGCTTGCTGAATGCCGGCGAGCCCTTAAGACAAAAACCTGCAGGGGTAAGCCATTCAGCAAATATGGCAGATCCTGAAAACTGGGTTAACCCGCTTCGTGGATATGCCTATGATTCTTTTAATCCTGATGTATTGGCTACTGCAAAAGTAGTGAATAAAAGGGTGGTGTTCCCGGGTGGCGCCAGTTATGCACTGTTGGTTATTCCCGGCAAAACAGTGATGAACCCGAATTATCAGTATATGAATTTCGAAACGCTGAAACAATTGCTGGCACTTGTAAAAGCTGGTGCCACAGTGTTGTTGAACGAAAAACCGCTTTACCAGGCTGGCTTACAACAAGTGCCGGAAGCTGAATTTCAAAAAACGGTAGCCGAATTGTGGAAGCCGGGAAAGAATGGAAACGGCCTGGTGATCATGGGACCTTATCAGGAGGAAACATTTGAGCCGCTTGGAATCGACCGCGATTTTTTTGTTGCAGAAGCCGGTTCAGCTAAGTATGCTAAATATATCGGCTATACCCATCGTAAAACTGCTCAGAAAGACATTTATTTTATAACGAATCAGCTGGCGCAGAAGCGTTCACTGACCTGTTCATTCCGCGTATCGGATTTAAAAACGGCGCCCGAGTTTTACAATGCGGTCACGGGTGAAACCTGGAAAGCCAAAACCTGGTCTGTGGTCAACGGAACCTTGCAGCTACCGCTTATGCTGGAAGCAAATGCGTCGGTATTTGTTATTTTTAACCCAGAAGGCGAACCTGCACAACCGCTTGCCGGAAAATCCAACTGGCAGGATTTTAAAACCTTGCAAACACTAAGCGGTGATTGGAAAGTGGCCTTTGATCCTGCTTATGGCGGCCCTTCAAATCCACTGATCTTTAAAGAACTGAAGGACTGGAGCAAAGATGCGGATTCCCTCATCAATTACTATTCAGGAACTGCTGTTTATACCAAGAGCTTTAACAACAAAGAAAGTAAAAATACACCATTCTGGTTGGATCTTGGCAGCGTGGCGAACATTGCGGAGGTGAAGGTAAACGGTATTTCCTGTGGTACTGTTTGGACTGCGCCCTATCGTGTAGACATTAGCAATGCGCTGAGAAAAGGAAATAACGAGATCAGTATCGCTGTAAGCAATACCTGGGCAAACCGCCTGATCGGTGACCAACGACTGCCAGAAAATGAACGGATAACCAACACTACCGCACCTTTCAGACTGGAAGGCAAACCATTGCTGGAAGCGGGCCTGCTTGGACCGGTAGTGATCCAGACTTTAAAGTAACAGATGATTAACCCGAACTTAAAATATAAACGATGAAAAGGATACTTATGCTATCTGTGCTATTTTTTCCGCTGGTGAGCAGTCAGGCACAGGATAAAAGTCTGGTGAATACCACGGAAAGCAGCCATGCCAAACTCCATAGTCCGGATATGAAGGATGTGACCTGGACCAAAGGCTTTTGGGCAGACCGTTTTAAAGTAGCCAGGGAAACCATGGTACCCAACATGTGGGACATCTATAACGATGCAAATATCAGTCATGCCTTTAAGAATTTCGAGATTGCCGCGGGCCTGGACACCGGATCGCATAAAGGCCCTTCGTTCCACGATGGCGATTATTATAAAACCCTGGAGGCTATGGCCAGTATATACGCGTCAACCCACGATCCAAAGCTGAACGCTAAGATGGACAAAGCCATTGAAGTGATTGCAAAGTCTCAGCGGGAGGACGGCTACATTTATACTAAGGCGATGATAGAGCAGCGCAAAACCGGTTCCAAGAACCAGTTTCAGGACCGGCTCAGCTTTGAAGCGTATAATATCGGTCATTTAATGACGGCGGCCTGTGTACATTACCGGGCCACAGGCAAAACGAATCTGCTTGACGTAGCGAAAAAGGCAACCGAATACCTGTATAATTTTTATCAGAAAGCTTCTCCGGCACTCGCCAGAAATGCCATCTGTCCTTCACATTATATGGGCGTGGTGGAAATGTACCGCACGACGAAGGATCCACGTTATCTGGAACTGGCCAGGCACCTGATTGCGATCAAAGGTAAAATTGAAGACGGTACAGACGATAATCAGGACCGGATCCCGTTTTTGAAGCAGACTAAAGCCATGGGCCATGCAGTACGGGCCAATTACCTCTATGCTGGTGTGGCTGATCTTTATGCGGAAACTGGAAACGACTCGCTGATGCATACCCTGAACCTAATGTGGGATGATGTGAACCAGCATAAAATGTATATTACAGGCGGTTGTGGCTCTTTATATGATGGGACCTCTCCGGACGGCACTTCCTATAACCCGGCTGAAGTTCAAAAAATTCACCAGGCCTTCGGCAGAGATTATCAGTTGCCGAATTTTACTGCACACAATGAAACCTGTGCCAATATTGGCAATGTGTTGTGGAACTGGCGGATGCTGCAGATTAGTGGAGATGCAAAATACGCCGATGTGATGGAGTTGGCACTGCACAACAGTGTGCTATCGGGGATCAGCC
Organism: uncultured Pedobacter sp.; assembly: GCA_946478755.1. The sequence continues at coordinate 9,996 of CAMLDJ010000082.1, forward strand.
TGGATGGCAAAAAATTCTTATATACCAATCCGCTTAGTTATTCAGACGATCTACCGTTTAAGCAGCGCTGGTCTAAAGACCGTGTACCGTATATCGGATTATCCAACTGCTGTCCGCCTAACGTTGTGCGGACCATCGCGGAGGTGAGCGATTATGCGTACAGCATTTCTGACAAGGGCTTATGGTTTAACCTGTATGGTGGCAATACCATCCAAACCAAGCTAAGCGATGGTTCAAAAGTAAGCCTGATACAGGAGACGAACTATCCATGGGATGGAAACATCAAGGTTACTGTTAAAGCAACAGGTAACAAACCTTATGCGATGTTCTTCCGTATTCCAGGCTGGACTGCAAACGCTAGCCTGAAAGTGAACGGCAAGACTGAAAATCTGGTATTGAAACCGGGTACTTATGCTCAGGTGAACCGTAAATGGAAGGCCGGCGACCAGGTGGAGCTGATATTGCCAATGGAAGCACAACTGGTTGAATCTAATCCACTTGTGGAGGAGAACAGGAACCAGGTTGCGGTTAAACGCGGACCGGTGGTGTATTGCCTGGAATCCCCTGATCTACCCGGGAAAAAGATTTTTAATGTATTTATACCGGCTTCGATCAGTTTAAAAGCGAAACCGATCCAAATCGACGGGGCAGAAATGATGAGTTTGGAAGGTGAGGCCCGGCTGATTGAAAATAAAAATTGGAAAAATGTACTCTACCGTCCGCTTAATGAATCGAACACCGTTACGCCTATAAAGCTGGTGCCCTATTTTGCATGGGGCAACCGCGGGCATTCAGAAATGTCGGTTTGGTTACCGGTAAGCAGATAAGATAAAAAAATGGAAAGAATAACCGCAACATATTACATAGAAACACCACTTGATCTTGAAAAATCAGCTCAGGTGCTGGCAGGTGAGCAATCGTCCGGAACCTTTATTGCAGTTCCCGGAGAAACGGAAGAACTGAAACAGCGTTTCGCTGCCCGGGTAGAAAGCATTACTGCTTTAGACACCGCTGATGGCCCCGCCATTCCAGGCGTCCTTTCATCCGGTGGGAAATATCAGCGTGCCATGATATCCGTATCCTGGTCGGTCGAAAATTTTGGCTATAATCTTCCTGTATTGGTATCTACTTTACAGGGCAACCTTTATGAGCTTACCCAGTTTACCGGGCTAAAGCTTATGGATCTTGAACTGCCTCCTTCTTATGCGAAGGCATTTACTGGTCCTAAATTTGGTATTGAAGGATGCAGGAAACTTACAGGCGTTTACAACAGACCTTTGATCGGGACCATCATTAAGCCCAGCATTGGCATGAGTCCCGAGGAGACAGCAGCACTGGTTGATACCCTGGCGACTGCCGGTATTGACTTCATAAAGGATGATGAGTTGCTGGGTTCTTCAGCCAATTCTCCGTTCGACAAAAGGGTGGATGCGGTAATGGAGGTGATCAACGCACATGCGGATCGTACAGGCAAAAAAGTCATGTATGCCTTTAACATCAGTGATGAGATGGATCAAATGCAGCGCAACTACGAGAAGGTACTGAAATCCGGAGGTACTTCGGCCATGATCAGCTTGAATAGTGTTGGCTTGTCAGGCGTAAAAAAAATAGGCGATATAGGTGAGCTGGCCATTCATGGGCACCGCAATGGTTGGGGTATGCTTAATCGCCATCCTTTACTGGGTATTGAATTCCCAGCTTACCAGCAGCTATGGAGATTGGCAGGTGTAGATCAGATCCATGTGAACGGCATTCAGAACAAATTCTGGGAATCAGATGATTCCGTGGTAAAGTCTATCGAGTCCTGTCTGAAACCTTTATTGGGAGGCTTTTCTGTATTGCCGGTCGTTTCTTCCGGACAATGGGGCGGCCAGGCACCTGAAACCTATCGCCGCACCAAAACTGTAGATCTCCTGTACATGGCAGGCGGCGGCATCATGGCGCACCCGGACGGACCTGCAGGTGGGGTAGTCGCCTTACAGCAAGCCTGGGAGGGTGCAGTCGAGGGATTATCTGTAGCCGAAGTGGCTGCAAAATATCCGGAATTTGGCCGATCGGTAACTGTATTTGGCAAAAAATAAATAGATATGGAGCGCATTAAAAATAACCGGCTGCTCATTGCTTTTTATGGAGATGATTTCACAGGGTCGACTGACGCACTGGAATTTTTAAGCAGGTCTGGGATCAGGACCGTATTGTTTATCGAAGCACCTTCGACAGCACAATTGGAGCGCTATCCCGGATTACAGGCTATTGGAGTGGCGGGAATGAGCCGTACTTATTCACCGGCAGAAATGGATGCGTCTTTGCATCCTGCATTTACCGCACTCGCAAAATTAAATCCACGCCATGTACATTATAAAGTATGCTCTACTTTTGATTCTTCACCAGTTATAGGGAGTATCGGCAAGGCCATAGACATCGGTGCAGCTGTATTTAATACTGCAAGTGTTCCATTGCTGGCGGCAGCGCCTCATCTGGGCAGGTATTGTCTGTTTGGAAATCTGTTTGCGAGGATGGGCATAGGAAGTGAGGGGGAAATTTACCGCCTTGACAGGCATCCTTCCATGCGCAATCATCCCACAACACCTGCTGACGAAAGTGATATCCGTTTGCACTTAGGCAAACAGACCGTTAAAAATATTGGTCTGTTTAGCATTCTGGAACTACATCAATACCAGGAAAAGCCTTTCAGTCCGGATTTTTCTAGACATGAAATCATACTTTTCGATGCGCTTACGCAACAGGAGCTAAAAAGCATTGGAAAGCTGATCGATGGGCAGGCTGCTGACGGTCATACCCTGTTCTCAGCTGGATCCTCAGCTATCGAAGTGGCTTTGGGAAGTCATTGGCAGGAAAGCGGCATGCTGCAGAAACAAGTGGAATGGAATAATCTTAGAGCGCAAGGGGCAGTAATTGTGGCCTCCGGAAGCTGCTCGGCCATCACGGCTGAACAGATCAACTACGCTTTAAGTCATGGGTTTGAGGAGATCGCTGTAGACACGATCGCGCTCGCTGGCCGCGTATCGGCTGCCGATCTTTCGTCTGAAACCGGCTTCATTCAGGCTGCTGCGGAAAAATACGCCTTGAAGGCCACAGCGCTGATTCTTGAAGGTAAACATCCCTTGATCCATACCAGCCTGGGCAATGGTGATCTGCGCGTTGCTGCTACCGATAAGCTATTCAGGGAAAAGGGCTTTGGCAAATCCGCCACTGCGCAGCTTTATGGGAAGCTGCTGGGAGAGATCGTCAGGATGACCGCAGAAAAAGTAAACCTGCAAAGGATCATTATCGCAGGAGGCGATACCTCCAGTTATGCTGCCCGGGCAATGGGCATAGAAGCGGTTGAAATGATCGCCCCGCTTTCGCCTGGTGCTCCATTATGCAGGGCATATGCACCTGGCTCTGCTGTAGATCAGTTAGAACTGGTCTTTAAAGGCGGGCAGGTTGGAAAAAAAGATTTTTTTAACATTAACCTTATAGAATCAAAAATATGAAAGCTAAAACACTCGGACTTGTCCACACCTCAGCTACCTTAGTTCCTGTTTTTCAGAAACTTTGTAGTGAATACCTGCCTGGCGTTAATGTGTTTAATATAGTGGATGACAGTCTGATCAAAGATGTGATCACTCGTAATGAACTGACTAAGTTAACTTCCAGAAGGGTAGTAGGACACATCGGCTCGGCAGAGGCTGCCGGCGCAGATTTTATTCTGGTAACCTGTTCCTCTATAGGTGCAGCTATTGAAGCTGCGGCAGACTTAACCGGTGTGCCTGTCTTAAGGGTAGACCAGCCTATGGCGGATCTGGCAGTGAAAACCGGCAGAAAAATCGGTGTGATCGCCACCTTACCTACTACACTAGGGCCGACGAGCGACCTGGTGAAACGCCGTGCTGCTCTGGCAGGCAAAGAAATTGAATTGAGTTCAAAGTTGTGTGAAGGTGCTTTTGAGGCGCTGATGGGTGGTAACCCAGAAAAACATGATGAAATGGTAGCGAAAGCACTGGTTGAACTTTCGGCAGAAGTGGACGTGATCGTATTGGCGCAGGCCTCTATGTCGCGCGTGGTAGAGGCATTGCCGGATGCGGAAAAGCGTGATCCTAATCTTTCTAGCCCCACACTGGCCGTCCAGCACATTGCAGACTTACTTAAATAGCCTGTTATGTATAACTTTCGCAGGTTGTGCCTGCTGTTGGCGCTGATCGCATTTGTTGTGTTGCTGACCGGCCTTTTCAGATCTGATGCCGCGTTATGGCAGCCAGCTGCGGTTGCAATGGCGGTTAGTGCTTCCATCGGCATTGGAGCGTTGGACGCTTTAAAAAACTATCAGTATACGGCATGGATCATCACCGCAGTGGTTGCAGGAATGGTGTATCCTGCTGCTTTTTTGAAGTGGGGCGAGTTCGACCTACGGAATAAATGGCTTATCCTGGTGGTCGTCCAGCTGGTCATGTTTGGCATGGGCATCCATATGAGCATGCGCGATTTTACAGGTCTGGGAAGCACCGGAAAAGGGGTTGTCATCGGTTTGCTCTGTCATTTTACCATAATGCCGCTGATGGGCTATCTGCTGACCCGCGTATTTCATTTTGAAATGGAAATTGCAGCAGGGATCATTTTAATAGGATCCTGTTCAAGCGGGCTGGCCTCTAATGTTATGGTTTATATTGCCCGCGCCAACCTGGTGCTGTCAGTGGCAGTAACAGCAATGGCTACCTTGATCGCACCCTTTATGACCCCATTGCTGATGAAGCTGCTGGCAGGAACAATGATCGAGATCAAGTTTGTGAACATGATGATGGAAATCATTAAGATCGTGATTGTACCGATCGGGGCCGCACTGGTACATGATTATTTAAAAGGTGCAACACCGAAAGGCTGGAAAAAAACGAAATTGATTGCTTCGGCATGTGCACTTTGGTTGCTGGCCATGCCTTTAGGCTTGTGGACCACGCTGGAACAATTTCTTTCTGCCGAAGCGATGGCATCGGTGGAGATACTGAGTTTCTTTGCGGGTGCCTTGCTGGTTGGATTAATTTATCATTTGTGTACGATAAAATTCCCTAACCTGGATCAGATGATGCCGTATCTCTCTATGTTTGGTATCGTTTATTTTACAACAGTTACTACCGCTGCTGGGAGAGAAAACCTCTTAAAAGTCGGTTTTATTTTGTTTCTTGCATCGGTTATCCATAATGGGGCAGGTTATTTTTTTGGTTACCTGCTCAGCAGGCTGTTTGGCCTGGATAAAAGGTCATCGAGGACCGTCGCCTTCGAGGTCGGGCTGCAGAATGGTGGCATGGCTTCTGGTCTGGCGGGTTCTATGGGCAAGCTGGGGACGGTTGGCCTTGCTGCTGCCGTGTTTAGTCCCTGGATGAATATCTCAGGATCTATCCTGGCCAACTACTGGAGAAAACGTGCATTAAAAGAAGAAGAACAGGGAAAATCAATTCAAAAGATACATGAAGAAGTTTAAAACCATTATTTTAAGATCAGGAGTAACCGCATTGTTCCTTGCTTTTTGCACAGGCTCTTCCTTTGCGGAAATCAAGCCGGCATCTATTTTCACCGATCATATGGTGCTTCAGCAAAAAGCCGAAGTAGCCGTATGGGGATGGGCGAAAAAGGGGAGTATGGTCAGTTTAACGCCATCCTGGGACAAGAAGAAATACAGTGTAAAAGCTGACGCCGAAGGAAAATGGAAGCTAAAAATAGCCACGCCTAAAGCTGGCGGACCTTATGAGATGACCATCAGCGATGGTGCGGCGCTTACTTTAAAAGATATTTTGATTGGAGAGGTTTGGTTTTGCGGCGGACAATCTAACATGGAAATGCCGATGAAAGGCTTTAAGGGTCAGCCCGTGCTCGGATCGAATGAAGCCATATTGAAATCGGCCAACCCGCAGATCAGGATATATACGGTTCCGCGCTCTTCGGTTACTGAAAGACAGGACAACAGTAAGCCTTCCGACTGGAAGCTTGCGGCACCGGAATCGGTGGCTAACTTCAGTGCTACCGCCTATTATTTTGGAAGGCTGCTGAGTGAAATGCTGAAGGTGCCTGTTGGCCTGATCAACGACAGTTATGGCGGTTCATCGGTAGAAGCATGGATGTCGCCCCGACTGCTAAAGTCATTTCCGGAAGTTAAGGTGCCTTCTAAAACCGACACCATTAAGGAAGTTAGCCGTACCCCGACCACGTTATACAATGGCATGCTGTACCCGGTTATCGGCTATGGCATTCGTGGTGCCCTCTGGTATCAGGGAGAATCCAATCAGACGCGGCCAGACCGTTATGAAGACCTCTTTCCTGCCATGGTGAAGGAATGGAGACAAGTCTGGGGAATGGGTGAATTTCCTTTTTATTATGCACAGATTGCACCGTTCAGGTATGTAAAAATGGAGGAAATGCAGACTGCTGGTAAATCGAATTCAGCCTTTATCAGAGATGCACAGCGTAAATCCATGACCAAAATCCCCAACTCTGGCATGGCCGTATTGATGGATATTGGCGATGAACGTACCATTCATCCGGCAAATAAACAAACCGTTGGTTTGCGTCTGGCGTACCTGGCGTTGGGCAATACTTATGGCATCAAGGGCTTTGGCTATGCGAGTCCGGATTACCTGTCCATGAGCGTTAAAGACGGAGCAGCCGTTGTACGGTTCAGCAACGTGCCTAACGGCCTCACCTCATTTGGGAAGCCACTTGCCTTATTTGAAGTCGCGGGAGCCGATAAGATATTTCATCCGGCAAAAGCGGTGGTTTCCGGTAGCACTGTAACAGTTTCCTCTGACTTGGTGTCGGTCCCGGTTGCTGTGCGCTATGCGTTCAAAGATTTTGTAACTGGTGATTTATACAGCAATGAAGGCTTGCCAGTGTCTTCTTTCAGAACGGACAACTGGGAAAAATAGATTAAGAATTTTGAAGAATAAGGTTATTGCCATTTTTGCTGCTTTATTATCAGCTTGTTCATTTACTGCCACTGCGCAGCATAAACAAGCTGATGCGAACTTCGTGTGGACCAGCCAAAGTAATAATGCTGCCGGATCTATGCCTTGCGGAGGCGGTGATATTGGCCTCAATGTCTGGGTGGAAAAAGGTGAGCTGCTGTGTTATATCTCGCGAAGCGGGACTTTTGATGAAAACAATACACTGTTAAAACAGGGGAGGCTTAGGCTGAGATTAAGTCCCAATCCCTTTGATGCCGGTGATACCTTTAAACAGGAACTGGTTTTAAAGGAAGGCTATGTGAAGGTTATAGGGACAAAAGCAGGATTGAGAACGGAAGTTAAGGTATGGGTTGATGTGTTTAGTCCTGTTGTACATCTCGTGGTAAAAAGCAATCGGAAAACTTTTGCAGAAGCAGGATTTGAGAGCTGGAGAAATGAAGACAGGCTGACGAAAGGCAGGGAGAATAATCAGAACACCTACAAATGGGCACCACAGGGTGAAGTGAGGACCTTTAAGGATAGCGTTGCCTTTAAAAATAACGAGGTCCTGTTTTTTCACCAGAATAAAGCACAATCCGTATTTGATGTTACCGTAAAACAACAGGGACTGGAATCGCGTAAAGGCGAATTGTACAATCCGCTTAACGATCTAGTATTTGGTGGGCTAATGCAGGGAGCAGGTATGATCCCGGCAGGAACATATTCAGGAACCTACGCTGGTACAGCATTTAAAGGATGGAAATTAAGAAGCAAAAAGGCTGGAAATGTGTCGGCGGTTGCGATAACCTTACATACTGTCCAAAGTCCGACGTTAACAGCATGGGAGCATGGTTTAAGACAAACGGCATCCCGAAATACTAAAAATAGAGCGGCTTTTGAGGCCAGCAAAAATTGGTGGAAAAGCTATTGGGAGCGCAGTTTTATTGACATGAAGAGCGACAAAGATTCCCTGGTGGCACAAGCCGGCAGGAACTATCAGCTGTTCCGTTATATGCTGGGCTGTAATGCGTTTGGTAAATATCCCACTAAATTTAATGGCGGCTTGTTTACTTATGATCCGATTTTTGTAGACAGTACTTTGAAATATACACCTGATTTCAGGAACTGGGGTGGAGGCACTCACACCGCGCAAAACCAGCGGCTGGTGTATTGGCCGATGCTGAAAAGCGGCGATGCCGATATGATGCGTCCACAGTTCGATTTCTACAAACGCCTGTTGCGCAATGCAGAACTCAGGACTGAATTTTATTGGGGACATAAGGGTGCCAGTTTTACCGAGCAAATCGAAAACTTTGGTCTACCTAACCCTGCAGAATATGGCTGGAAGAGACCTGCAACCTATGATAAGGGTATGGAATATAATGCCTGGCTGGAATACGAATGGGATACCGTACTTGAATTCTGTATGATGATGCTCGAAACAGAAAGCTATGCAGGCAAGGACGTGAAGGAACACCTTCCATTTATAGAAAGCTGCCTGGTTTTTTTTGATGCACATTATACTTACCTGGCTAAACAAAGGGGCAGCAAGGCGCTCGATGGCAATGGTCACCTGGTTTTGTATCCGGGTTCCGCGGCAGAAACATACAAAATGGCTTATAATGCCACATCGACAATTGCCGGCTTAAAGACAGTGTTGAGACGTTTGCTTGACCTTAAAGGGATTTCTGAGGCACAAAGGGTCGAATGGACAGCGATGTTAAAGCGCATTCCCCCGATTTCTTTCAGGAAATTTAATGATCACCCTACTATTGCACCAGCGAAAACCTGGGAAAGAATAAATAATACCGAAAGTCCGCAGCTATACCCTGTATTTCCATGGGGCCTTTATGGAATTGGCAGACCAGGTTTGGATACGGCCATTAATACCTTTAAATACGACACCGACGTGCTGAAATTCAGAAGCCATGTCGGTTGGAAACAGGATAATATTTTTGCGGCCAGATTGGGCTTAACTGAAGATGCAGCCGAACTTAACCTGTTGAAATTGAAAGACTCGGGAAGAAGATTTCCGGCATTCTGGGGGCCGGGGTTCGACTGGGTGCCCGACCATAATTGGGGCGGGTCGGGAATGATTGGTTTGCAGGAAATGCTCTTGCAGAGTCATAAAGAAAAAATATATTTGTTTCCGGCATGGCCTAAGGGTTGGGATGTTCATTTTAAGCTGCATGCTCCCCGGAAAACTGTTGTTGAAGCGATATTAAAGAACGGTAAAATTGAAGTTTTAAAAGTAAGCCCGGAATTAAGAAGAAAAGATGTGGTGATCCTGATAAAGTGATTTTGGCAACGATTGCGTACTTATTTTGCCAGATTTACTAAAATCACCGTTTAA